>NZ_AUMA01000010.1 GCF_000422565.1 Desulfovibrio aminophilus DSM 12254
TGGGTAGGTCACCCACGCGTTACTCACCCGTGCGCCGCTCTACTCAGTCCCCGAAGGAACCTTTCTCGCACGACTTGCATGTGTTAAGCACGCCGCCAGCGTTCAATCTGAGCCAGGATCAAACTCTCCAGTTGAAACTTTCGAGTTGATCCACGTCACAAGAAACGTGGTCTTTTAAATTCGCCCAACTCGCTATTTAATTGTCAAAGATCCCTGACCGCTCAAAACGGCCTCCCGTCGTGCGGGAAAGTGTATGTACGCTTTCCCCTCACTCCCTGTCAACCGTTTTTTCGCATCCGAGTCTCAAAGATCATTTCGCCGCCGTTGCGCCCTCGCGAGCTCGTCCTCAGCGGCGAAGGGTGTTTCTAGGCAAATACCGTCGAAGGGTCAAGGGAAAATCCCAACGAAATGCAAAAAAGTTTTTCTTGACGCGCAATACATTGATGATATTCACTTTTTAAGACACACAATGCGCCCGCTTCCGCACTCGAAACAGGTCTTTTTCCCGGGGCGTACGTCCCGATCCATCGAGGAGTCTTCATGACCAACCTTCTCTCCCTCATCCGCGCCCGCCTTCTGGAGCAGGTGGACATCCCCTACCGGGATGGCTGCCGGGCCTTCTTCAAAGAAACCATCAACCCCTTGGGTGTGCGCGCGGCCCAGGTGAACCGGCTGGCGGCCGAAGTCGCCCGCCTCGTCCGGGACTGGGACACTCCGTGCGTCTGGGAGCTCTGTCGGGCCCTCTGGGCGACTGGGTGTGATGGAGGAAGGCAGTCTGGCCTGCAAGCTGGCGGCCCGGCCCGAACGCCACCTCGGCCGGGAGGACTTCCCGGAGTTGGAGGACTGGCTCGGTCGCCACGTATCCAACTGGGCCACTGCGACGACCTCTGCACCCACGCCATCGGATCCCTGCTCCTTCATTATAAGGAGGTGCGCCCCCGCACCGAAGCCTGGATCGCCTCGCCCAACCGCTGGCTACGCCGGGGCGCGGCTGTGGCCTTCATTCCCCTGGCCAAAGCCGGAGAGCTGCGGTCCATCCTGGCCCGAGTCGACACCCTGCTCCCGGACTCCGACGATCTGGTGCGCAAGGGTTTGGGCTGGCTGCTCAAGGAGGCCGGACGGCGCCAGCCCGGGCCGATGCGCGACTATCTGCTCTCCCGGCGGGAGCAAATGGCCCGCGTGGCCCTGCGCATCGCCGTGGAGAAGCTACCAGAGACCACTCGACGCGAAATCATGGGAAAGCGGGGAAAATGAGAAAAACGGTCAGGTGGGCCGCATCCGGCCCAGATAGGGTGACATCGTGATGCGGCAGAATACCCGTGAATCCTACCACCAGCGCATCCAGCGCATCCTGGTCCATATCCAGAAGCATCTGGACGAACCTCTGGAACTGGCCGATCTGGCCGCGTTGGCCCATGTCTCGCCCTCGCATTTCCACCGCGTCTTCAAAGGCATGCTCGGCGAGACCCTCATGGACCAGGTGCGCCGCATCCGCTTGGAACGGGCCTGCCATCGCCTGACCCGCCAGGAAACCTCGGTCACGAACGCGGCCATGGACTCGGGCTACGAAAGCCCTGAGGCGTTCAGCCGGGCCTTCCGCCGCGCCTTCGGCAGCGCTCCCTCCGAATGCCTCCGAAAACGCCACACTCCAATGTTCCCCACCGCTCCGTCCGGGGTCCGCTACCATCCGGGTGGTCTGCCCTTGGGCTTCACCTTCATCCCAAAAGGAGAAATCCTCATGGACGTTCGTATCGAAACGCTTCCCGAACGCCGTGTGGCCAGCGTGCGCCACCTCGGCCCCTACAAAGAAGTGGAGGTGGCCTGGATCGCCCTCTGCGCCTGGGCCGGGCCGCGCGGTTTGCTGACCCCGGCCACGCTGTTCATCGGCATCTGCTACGACGATCCCCAGGCCACCGGGCCGGAGGCCATCCGCTACGACGCCTCCATCCCCGTGGGTCCGGACGTCTGCTCAGAGGGACAAATCACGGTTCAGACCATCCCGGGCGGGGACTACGCCGTGACCACCCACCGCGGGCCCTACGAGAATCTGGAAAAGACTTACGCCGCGCTCATGGGCGGCTGGCTGCCGCAAAGCGGAAGGATGTTGCGCGACGCGCCCGGCTTCGAGATCTACCGCAACGATCCCAAAAGCACCGCGCCCGAGGACTTGGTCACGGAACTACACATTCCCCTTGTCTGAGCACTCACCGCTCACCGATCCAGGGCCCAGCGAACCGGGCGAACCCGGAAGTCATCCGCTCCAGCCGAACGGCGTCCCGGGCCCATGCCGGGGCGTCCTCGGGCGGGATGTCCTCCTCGGGCAGGAGAAGAACACGGGCCAAGCCATACGGCGGCGCGCTCTCCAGCAGGGCCAAGTCTTCGCTCCATATCCGCCTGGGGTCCGGGCCGCTGAACAGCCAAAGCGAAGGAATGGAGAGCGCGCGCAGGGACGATTCGCTCAGCACGGCGGGCCGCGGCGCCGCATCCTGGGCGACGACCGCCTGGACCAAGAAGTTCGGGGCCTTGCGCCCGGCCCGACAGGCGTCCAGAGCCGCCGACACTCCCTCGTCCCGTCCGAAGATGCCCACGCGCTTCGGGTCGATCCTTTCCTGGCGGCGCAGGAAGGCCACGGCAGCCAGGGCGTCCTCGGCCAAGTCCGCGTCCCCGCCGGACTTTCCCTCCGAGGTTCCGCACCCGCGCGGATCGAACAAGAGCACCGCCACGTTCTGGGCAACCAACTGCCGGGCCACACCCTCCGACAGCTTGCGCGGACGGCATTGACTCCCGGCCAGCCAGACCACGGCGGGAAACGGTCCTTCGCCGGGAGGCACGATGAGTGTGCCTGAGAGGTCCGTGAATCCCCGTGAAAAGGTCACGGCCCGCTCGCTGAAGAATATCTTGTTCGGGAACTGGGCGGCCTGTCTGCCGCCGTGCATCCAGATGACCCGGCTGATGTCGTCGCCGTTGGCCAGGAAGATGATCGTGCCCACCACGGGCTCGTCCTCGCCGAAGGCCGGGCCATAGGAATAGATGTAGCGCCCGAATTGTTTGAGGTTTCTGAATATCCCAGTCTTCGAGTCGTAGAACAGAAGACATTTGTAGGGCGTGTCCCGGGCGTCGATGATGGTCACGCTGCTTTGCCCGTCGTCGTAGGTGTACTGCCCCACGTACTGTTCGATGGTGTAGGTGTAGTAGCCGAGCACATGCCCGAAGCGGCTCTCGGCCCCGTGCCTGAGGTAATCCGGGGCCTCGGGATGAACATAGCCGCCACTCTGGGCGAACTCCTCCAACTCCGGGTCCGCGTTGCGCGGCGGCACCTCGGTCTTGTGTTCGCTGATGGGCTTGGGCGGGGCTGCCGCCGGAGCCGCGACGGGCGGCGCGGTCTTGAGAGGCCGGGGCTGCGCTGGCGGCGTACGCCGAACCGGCGCCTTGGCCCGGGCCGCCTCCGGCGGAGGAGGAGACGCGGGTCGGACCACTGGCGGCGCGGGAGTCGCCGGGGCCCTTTTACGCACCTCGACGATATTCGAGGAAGGCGGCGGCGCGGGAGCCTGGGCGGGTTCGACGCTGACCACCTCGCGCAGATCAAGCTCCAGCACGGGCCTGGACCTGGAGAGCCACCAGGGCATCGCCAGGGTGAATCCCAGGGACATGCAGGCCGCACCGTGCAGAACCACGGCAAGAAAGCCGCTCAAAACACGCGCGCCAGAAACCGTCATGACCGGAGCCGCCCCCAACCGTCTTTGCTCCCATCATGCGCACTCGCCGCGCCTGGGTCAAGAGGCCTCGACCAATGAAATCAATGTCTTCCGCAACGAGAGGGATTGTCGGAATCAGGAGACGGCCAGCTTGATCCGCAGAAAGCGCTCGATCATGACGTTGACCTGCTCAGGCACCTCCAGAGTCAGGAAATGTCCGCCGCAAGCAACCTGGGCCTGGACCACACCGGGCACGAGACGGCGGAGGGCGCGTGAATCCACACGCGGGTGATCGGCGGAAACGCAGAGCAGCGGACAACGCAGGTCGCGAAGGGCCTGCTCGTAGCCTGGGTCGGCGTAGAGTTCGATCAGGGCCAGGAGCACGCGCCGCGGTGTCTCCTCCACCCGGGACAACACCCACTCCCGCACCCCGGGATCGGCCTCGGGCGTGAACATGGAGTCAAAGAAGGCCCGGGCGGCCAGGGGCGAGGACTCGGCCCGCAGCCGGTCGCGCAGACCCGGCAGCCAGAGATCCAGGTCCGGCGGCGGCAGCAGCCGGGAGTCCAGGGCCACGACCCCGGCCACCAGATCGGGCCGGAACGCGGCCAGACGCACGGCCAGGGCTCCGCCCAGGGAATGCCCCACGGCCACCAGCCCACGCAGATCCAATTCCTTGCAGATCAGCGCGAGGTCGCCGACCAGGGTCTTGAAGTCGAAGGGCCCTTCGGGCTTGTCGCTGCGTCCGTGGCCGCGCAGGTCCGGGACGATGACGCGATGACGGGGGGAAAAATACTCGCTCTGGGGAGTCAGAAACGCGGCGTCGCAACTGTTGCCGTGAATCAGAAGCAACGGGGGATCGCCGCGCCCCCGCTCGTCCAGCACGAGCCGGACGCCGTCGCGCGCCCGGACTTCGCGCTCCAGGGTCATGCGCATTCCGAGAGCGGCAGGAAGACCCGGAAGATGGAGCCCTTGCCTTGCTCGGAGTCGGCCTCGATGTCGCCGCCGTGCTGATCCACGGCCTTGCGGACGATGAACAGCCCGAGCCCGGTGCCCTTGGAGCCCTTGGTGGAAAAGAAGACGCTGAAGAGCTTTTCCAGGGTCTCGCGGTCCATGCCGATACCGTTGTCCTCCACTTCCACCACCAGATCCTCGTCCTTGCGATAGGCCCGAAACACCACCCGGTGCTCTTTTTTGGCCGTGTCCTGGACGCAGGCGTCCACGGCGTTCTCCAGGAGATTGACCAAGGCCGGGGCCAGGACCGAGGGGTCGCCCACCAGACGGCCCAGCCCGCTCTGAAACTCGCGGACGAAGGACACGCCGAGCTTCTCGGCCTTGGGACCGGCGGAATCGGCCACCCCTCCCAGGAGTTCGGCGACGTCCAGATCCTGAATATTCATATCCCGCTTGCGGGCCCAGAACAAGATGTCCATGACCATGCCCTTGATGCGGCCGACGAGCTGGGTCACGGACTCCCAACCTTCGGTCAGGCGCGTCTGGTCGCCCTTGGCCAAGCCGGAATTGACCTTGTACATGGCTCCGTCCAGGGCCGTGAGCAGTCCCTTGATGCCGTGCGAGAGCGAGGCGATGAGCATGCCCAGGGAGGTCAGGTGCTCCTGAAGACGGCGGACCTCGGTAATGTCGGCGGCCAGTTCCAGAACCTGGACCACGCGGTCCTGGGCATCGCGGATGGGCGCGGTCCAGACCAGGGCGTTGATGCGTCCGCCGCCGCAGGTCAGGAACTGGGTCTCCAGGCGATGGGACTGGCCATCCTTGAAAGTCAGCAGCGCCGGGCACTCCGGGCAGGGGTCGTTGCGGCCGTGGCAGGCGCGGTGGCACAGCGCGCCCTCATGTTCCCCGAATTCCTTGCGGAAGCGACGATTGGCCGCGGCGATGGTCAGGTCCGGGTTGACCAGGGCGATGGCGCAGGGGGTTTCGTCGAAAAGCTGACGATAGAGCTGTTGGGTGTTGCGAAGCTCATCCTGGAGACGGCGAACCTCACCCACATCTCCGGAAATTTCCAGAACCAGTTCCACCTCGCCGTTGGCCCCCCGGATGGGCACGGTATGCACCATGACGGGATGGTCGTTGCCGTTGACGCAGACCACCACCTCGCGGGAGTGCTGACTCTGACCCGTGGCCAGGGTGCGGGCCACCGGCGAACCGTCGGGGGCGTCGGTCCCGTTCTTGTAGACTTCCCAACTGCCCAGCCCGACCTTGTCGCCGAGACGGTCCTTGTAATAGCGGTTCACGGAGAGGACCGTTCCATGGCGGTCGTGCAGGGAGACGAAACTCGGAAGATCGTTGAAGAACCGGATGTCGCCGGCGAAATCCCGGGAGAGCCCCTGCAGGGCCTGGGTCAGCCCCTCCATCACCTGTCCGGCGGCCTTCTGGCGCTCGTAATCCACGATGCGCGAGGCCTGCTCCTGGACCAGGCGTTCCAGGTTCTCGGTGTATTCGCGCATCTTGGCGCGCATCTCGATGCGCTCGGTGGCGCGACGCAAGGCGATCTCAAGAACCTCCGGGCTCACGGGCTTATTGATGAAGTCCGCGGCCGAAAGTTTGAGACTCTCGATGGCCACGTCCAGGTCGCCGTGGCCGGTGATCATGATGACTTCGGTGTCCGGGGACTCCAGCTTGACGGCCCGCAGAAGATCGATGCCGCTCATGCCGGGCATGCGGATGTCCGTGATGACTATCGGCGGGTGGTGTTCACGGAAGACGCGCATGGCCTCCTCGCCGCTGGCTGCGGTGAAGACCTCATAGCCCATGTCGGCCAGGGTGATGGCCACCACGCGGCGGATGCCGTCTTCATCGTCGACGAGCAGAAGGGAATCAACCATGGGTCGCGGCTCCGCCCCCGCCTGGACCGGATCTCTCCGCCGCGCGCGGGGGGCAATGTCGCATGGCGGAATACCTCATTGAAACGGTAGGGTAATCTTCGAGGAGAGGGGCCGCTCCGGCCCCGTCGGGACCGGGGCGGCGCCCGGTCCCAGCCTTACGGCTTGCCGATGGTCTGTTCGACGATCCTCAGGACTTCCTGGGGATCGAAAGGCTTGTTCACTGTGGCCACGGCTTTGCGGATGGCCAGATGGATGCCCGCCAGACCGCTGATCACGATCACCGGAATGTCCTTGTACTCGTCTTTCTGGGTGTACTTGCGATAGAACCGGGGGCCCCACTCGTTGGGCATCTCCAGGTCCAGGGTGATGAGCTGGGGCTTCTCCTTCTCCAGCACGCCCAGGGCCGCCTCGCCGTCCGAGGCGCTGCACGTCTCGTAGCCGTTGTCCTTGAACACGGAGACGAGGTACTCGACGATGGCCGGGTCGTCGTCCACGACCATGATCTTCTTCGCCATGATGTCCCCCTTTTGGGTTGTGTCCCTCAACATCTGCCGACGGGCCGCCCGCGCGGACCGTCAGCCGTTTCCCCTGAGCAGCCGTTCGGCCGCGGCCAGCAGGGCCTCCGGCTTCGGCGGCTTCTCCACATACGCCTCGGGCCCGGGCAGCGGGCCGCCGGTGGCGGCCCGCAACGTTTCCAGGGCATGTTCGAAGGTCGGTCCGCCCACCGCCGAGACGATCATCACCGGCACACGGCTCAACCGCTCGTCGGCCTTGAGTTCACGGAACATGCGGATGCCGCCGTCGCCCGGCATCATGAGATCCAGGCTGATGAGGACCGGGGCCTCCTCGCGGGCCTTGCGCAGACCTTCCTCGCCGTCGCGGGCAAGCACCGGCCTGAAGCCGGCGCTCTCGAACACCGCGCCGATGAAGATGCGCAGATGCATTTCGTCATCCACGACGAGCACCGCAGGCCGCGTCATTCCACTCTCCCGGCCGAGCCTAGTCCGAACCGGGACGGGCGCCGTAGGGCGTGACGTCCACCTTGTCGGGGTGGTTCACGCTGAGCACCGGACAAGCCGAGCGCAGGACAACCTGCTCCACGGTGCTGCCCAGCAGGGCCTTCTCCGGATCCACCTCGCGGGTGTGGTGGGCCATGACCACGAGGTCGGCCTTGCTCTCACGGGCGAACTTCAGAACCTCCACGTGGGGCGTGCCCTCGCGGATGGTGACCGTGAAGTTGTCGAACTCGCCCATGTTGGCCACGTACTTGGCCTGCATCTTCTCCTCGGCCTCGCGCACCTTGGCCTCGATGGCGGCCTGGTTGGGCGCGTGCAGTTCGTTCTCCGCGCTCAGGTCCACGCAGTGGAAGAGGTGCAGGGTGCAGCCGATGTCGGCGGCCACGTTGCGGGCGAACTGGAAGGCGTAGTCCGAGGCCTTGGAGAAGTCCGTGGCCACGACGATGTTGGCGAAGTAGGACCAGCAGGTCACACAGGGACGGCTGACGATGAGCACGGGGCAGCGGGCGGACTTGGCCACCTTCTGCATGGTGCTGCCGGCGATGGCCCGGTGCCGGGAAGCGCCGATGTCCTCGGGCCGGTTGTGCGCGCCCATGATGATCAGATTCACGTCATCCTTGCGGGCCTTGCGCAGGACCTCGGTGTGCGGCTCGCCCACCAGGGCCTCGAAGGCGGCGCTGGGGTGATCCTTGGCCTGCTTCTCATAATACTGCTTCATCTCCTCCAGGACCAAACCGACGAGGTTCTCGTCGCCCTCCACGCGCTCCCCAGTGCGGACGTCCCGATATTCGAGCCCGAATCCGCGCGAGGGCAGACCGAAGACATGGAACACGGAAAGTCGCGAATGATTCTTGCGGGACAGCTCAAAAGCGACCTTGGCCGCGTCGTCGCAGGTCGGGGACGCCGTGGTGGCGAACAGAATCTTCTCGAACATGAGGCTACCTCCTTAAGGAGCATTCGGTTGGTGTTCCATGAAACGCGAGCTGCCAGCCGATTCCTTCCAGCACGTCGAACAGGGTGTATGTCGTCTCGAAGACGAAGACATTGACCTTGTCGCCGAACACGACGTGCCGCAAACCACCCAGGCGGACCGGCACGTCCAGCAGATGTTCCAGCTGATAGGACTTGATCTCCAGCGCCTCGCCGGCGGCCATGCCGTGGAACGCATGGTAGATGTCCAGGCGCGGCTTGCCCGGAAACCCGACCATTTCCACGGTCCTGGTCAGTTGCAGCCAATCCAGGCCGGCGGGCCGGCAATCCCGTTCCGGCCAGGAGCCGTAACGTTCCAGCATGCCCGGGAAAAACCTATTGACGCGCGGCAATTCGGGATAACGCTTGAGCAGGAGAAAGAAACTGCGGAGCGTGAATCCCGGATTGAGTTGAACGGAATTGCTGAAGAACGGCAGCGGATCATCCCCGATGGGCCTGCCGCGCTCCATCATGCGGCCGTCCGGTTGCAACTCCACCATGTCCATCAGCAAAATCCTATAAAAAAGGTATACTTTTCCTGGCCCAATATTCCAAAACAAAAAACGCGTCAAGAAGCTCCCGGGCCGCTTTTTTCTACATCCCCGTCGAACCGCTCCCCCGAAGGGTTTCCGGGCGTGGCAGCCTCGCAGTGAAGGTCGTTCCTCGCCCCGGCGCGGACTCCACCTCCAGAACCCCGCCGTGCTGTTCGACGATTTTCCGGCTGGCGGCCAGACCCAGCCCCGTGCCGCGGCCGCCCTTGGTGCTGAAAAACACCGTGAAGAGCATGTCCACGGTGTCCGCGTCCATGCCAGGTCCGTTGTCCCGAACAACGTAGCGCACCCCTCCCCCCGCGTCCGGCTCCACCCGCAGTTCCACCCGACACGGCTCGGGCCGCTCCCCGCGCTCGGCGCAGGCGTCCAGGGCGTTGACCACGAGATTGAGCAAGCAGCGGTGCATGGCCTCGGGGTCCAAGAGAGCCTGAGACATACCCGGAGCCTTGTCCAGGACCAGATCGACGCCCTGCTCCCGGGCCCGCGCACGCATCAGGGCGGCGATCTCCTCCAGGGGACCGGCGGGATCGGTGGGATGGAAATGAAGTTCCTCCGGCCGCGAGTAGTCCAGCAGCGCCAGGGAGAGATCCTTGATCTTCTCCACGTTGGCCTTGAGCATCTCCCACCCCTGCTCCAGGTAGACCCGGCGATCCTGTTTGAGCCCCTGCTCCAGGAGAAAGATACAGCCCTCCAGCCCGCCCGCGATGTTCTTGATGGCGTGGGCCATGCCCGCCGCGGCCTGCCCGGCGGCCGCCAGCCGCTCGGCGCGCACCAGTGCTCGCGACTTCTCCTCGACCATCCGCTCCAGGTTGGTCGTGTACTCCCGCAACTGGCGCCGAAGATGGCTCCGCTCGCGGGCCCGCTTCAGAGCGATCTCCAAAATCGCGTCGTTGACGGGCTTGGTCACGAAGTCGGCGGCCTCGCGCTGAATGCTCTGAATGGCCAAATCGATGTCGCCGTGGCCGGTGATCATGATCACCTCCACGTCCGGGTCGCGCTTCTTGAGCCGCTCCAGCAGCTCGATGCCGTCCATGCCGGGCATCTTGATGTCCGTGAGCACCACCCCCGGCCGAACCCGGTCGAAGACGGCCAGGGCTTCCTCGCCGGTGCGGGCCGTATGCACCACGTACCCGGCGTCGGCCAGGGACAGGGAGAGCACCGTGCGGATGCCCTCTTCGTCATCCACCAGCAGCAGATTCCTATCCATGCCTCTCCCCTTCGTTCTTCCATTCCGGGAAAGTCATCACGAAGCGGGTCCACTCCCCTTCCACGGACTCGGCGCGGATGGTCCCCCCGCAGTCCTTGATGATCCCGTAGCTGATGGACAATCCGAGGCCCGTGCCCTTGCCGACCTTCTTGGTGGTGAAGAACGGCTCGAAGATCTTGTCCAGGATGCCCCGGGGAATGCCCCGGCCCGTGTCCTCGACCTCCACCCGCACACCGCCGGAGATCCTCCGCGAAGTGATCGTGATCCGCTTTCCGCCCGGCGGGGCCGTGGTCCCGGCCCACCTTTCCTCAATGGCGTCGCGGGCGTTGATGAGCATGTTGATGAAAACCTGCTCCAGCCGCCCCGGGTCGGCCTTGATGGGCGGCAGGCTCTCGTCCAGCCGCCAGTCCACGGTGATCTCGCGCAACTTGAGCTGCTGGCTGAAGATGTCGAAGGCCCGCCGCAGGACTTCATTGACCCGCACCGGCTCCAGGCTCATCTCAGGCTTACGGCCGAACTCCCGAAGATGGTTGATGATCCTGGTGGCCCGGTCCACATGACTGTCGATCTCACGGGCCATGGTGCCCAAAATTTCCTCGTCGATGGGCTCCTTGCGGCTGATCTTGCGGGCGATGAAGCTGCTGGCGGTCTTGATCACCGAAAGCGGCTGGTTCAGCTCATGGGCCACACCCGTGGCCATCTCGCCGAGGGTGGCCATCTTCGAGGCCTGAATGAGCTGCTGCTCGGTCTCCAGGCGTTTGGTGATGTCGCTGGTGGTCACGAGCAAGACCTTGCGGCCC
Organism: Desulfovibrio aminophilus DSM 12254; assembly: GCF_000422565.1. Taxonomy (NCBI): domain Bacteria; kingdom Pseudomonadati; phylum Thermodesulfobacteriota; class Desulfovibrionia; order Desulfovibrionales; family Desulfovibrionaceae; genus Desulfovibrio; species Desulfovibrio aminophilus. The sequence continues at coordinate 11,079 of NZ_AUMA01000010.1, forward strand.
GAATACTCCGAGGGCGAGACGCGCACGGTCACGTAGATGCTGCGGCCGTCCCTGATGACGTTCTTGGCCCGATCCAAGACACGGGCCTGACGCAGCAGATCCGCCGTGGCCTCGCGCTCCTCCTCGCGCCAGAATTCCAGAAAGGAGGTACCCACCAGCTCATTCTTCTCGAAACCGTAGATGGCCTGGGCGGACTCGTTGCAGTCCAGGACGTTCAGGGTTTCGGCGTCAAGCACGAATAGCGGGTTGGGCGTGTTCTTGAAGATGGCCAAGTACTTGCGCTCGGAGCGTTCGAGCTTCTGCTCCAACTGCTTGCGCGAGGAGATGTCCAGACTCATTTCCATGGCCGCCACGATCTCGCCCTCGGCGTTACGCACCGGCGAGGTCGTCACCAGCCAATGCCGCATGCGACCGTCGGCGTCCGGCCCCGACTCCTCGCTGCAGTACGAGCGACCGGTCTGAAAGGTCAGCTCCACAGGGCAGTTGGGACACTTCTCGTTGCGCCCCTTGTAGGCGTGATAACAAAAGTCCGCGTTCTTCGGCTTGAACTTCTCCTTGAACTCCAAGTTGTAGCGCAGCAGCCGGAAGTTGCGGTCCTGCACCGTGATGATGCAGGGCACATGCGAGAAGAGATATTGGTACTCATCCTTCTGGCGATTCAGTTCGATCTGCTTGTTGCTGATGTCCCGGCCCATATCCGTGATGGACTTGGCCAGCTGCCCCATCTCGTCCTCGTGGTCGATGTCGATGCGGGAACACTCTCCGCCCTTGGCGATGAGCTGGGTGCCCACGATGAGCTTGCGGATAGGCCGGATCACGAACCGCAGCATGAAGATGTAGATCACCGAGGCCAGGGCCAGGAAGACCACGGCCGTGAAACCGATGATGCGGTTCTTGAAGAGCGCCACCTCGCGATCCAGATCCTCTAGGGAGACGACCACGTCGATGGCCCCGAGGATCTTCTTGTCCGATGGGTGGTAATGGCAGCCCTCGGTGCAGCCCGGCTCGTTGTAGACCGGGTCCAGGATGCCCATGAGGCGTGTGCCGTCCCAATTCTCGAAAACCCGGATGCGCTCGTCCAGGGCCAAAGAGGACAACGGCGGCGAGGCGCGGTGGCAGACGTGGCAGGCCTCGGCCTCGATGTTGGTGCGGGTGTCGATCTCCCGCTCCACGTTGGAATATTTTATTTCTCCGGCCTTGTTGTATATGCGCAGGGCCAGGATGTCCTTCTGCCGGCCGATGTTGGCGATGATCTGCTGGATGTCCTCGCGGGAGTTGAGCATCATGGCGTAATGCGTACCGAGCTTGATGGTCGTGCCCAGGCGGTCGGCCTCGGCCACCATGTAGCCCATGAGCTGTTCCTCCTGATGCACGATGGCCAAGTAGGACAGCCCCGCGATGCTCAGGAGCAGGCCGAGCCCCGTGGAGATGATGAGCTTGGCGGTCAGGCTCTGCCGCACCAGCTTCGGAATGCCCCGCATGATTCCCGCCCGCCTCCACCGGCTGCACTTTTTCAGACGACGCCCAGACCGTCCTCGACGCCCGGCCGGACGTCCCCGAGACACCGCCGGGCCTCAACTGCATTGCCTACCGAAACGCTCTTGTATGCTATCTCATATCAGTTTGCATTGTCACCACTTTTTTGGTTCGAGTAAAGCATACCTCTTTTGTCCGAATAAGTATGAAGACATACTAAATTAGTCGGGAATGAACAACGGCGGCGTATACCGTAGTAAAAAAATCCATGATTCGGACGCTGGCCTTTTTTTTGCCGAATCCCTCTTTTCAAAATACGAAAAAGATGTTAGTGTCACAGTATTAAATAAGTATATCAATATCTTGTATCATTCATGAAACGTGGTAAGTTCTCTTTTTCGCGTGCCCGCGTACCGGTCACCCGCATCGACCGGTGCGCCAACCTCAATTGAGTCAAGGAGGCCCTATGCTGCACCCTGCTTCCTCATGGGACTGGCAGCCTGGTGAGCGAGTGGTGCTGGATTCCACTGCCTGTCCGGCGCCGCATGAATGGCAGGAGGAGCCCCATGTCTCGCCCGACGGCGAGAAATTCGGGGCGATCGTCCGCCTGGACGACGGCCTTTTCACCCTTTGCGTGAACGGAACCCCCTGGGAGGCCACGTTCGACAAGATTTGGAACCCGCGCTTCAGCCCTGACGGGCGGCTGACCTCCATCGTGCAGCAGGACGGGGAATGGACCCTGGCCGTGGACGGCGAAGCCTGGCCCGAGAACTATGCCTACCTCTGGTCCACCATGTTCTCGGCCGACGGTTCGGTCATCGCCGCGGCCATCCAGCAGGACGGCGAGTATGGTCTCTGCATCGACGGCGCTCCGTGGGAAACCCTCTACGAAAACGCCAACCAGTTCACCCTAAGCCGTGACGGCCAGGCCACCGCCGCGGTGGTCCAGATGCAGTCCATGGCGGCGGCGGATCTCGCCGCCTTCCAGCGCGGCGTGTTCTCAGTGGCGATCAACGGCCAGCCCTGGGAACGCACCTTCGTCAACGTCTATACGCCGACCTTCGACGCCTCGGGTAGCCGCGTGGCCGCCCAGGTTCGCCTCAATCTTTACGACTACGGCATCGCCGTGGACGGAGAGACCTGGAAGCAGACGTACGCCTGCGTCTGGGAACCGCGCTTCAATCCGGCCTCCGGCGCGGTGGTCGCGCCGGTGCGCATCGCCGGTTCCTGGGGCCTGGCCCAGGACGGCCAGATCATCTGGGAGCCGGTCTTCGCCCAGTGCTGGCAGCAGGCCTTCAGCCGCGACGGCAAGACCATCGCCGCCATCGTGGCCACGGGCTACGGCAAATTCACCGTGGCCGTGAACGCCAAGCCCTGGGCCGCCACCTTCCCGGTGGTGACCGACCTGACGCTTTCCGCCGACGGCAAGCGCGCCGCGGCCCTGGCCAACGAGTACAACGCCGACTGGCAGGTGGTCGTGGACGGCCGGCCCTGGAACGGCGTCTTCGACATGGCCTGGAAACCGGTCTTCAGCCCGGACGGCGCCCGCGTGGCCGCCAAGGTCGAACGCAAGGGCCGCCAGAACGTCCTGCTCGACGGCAAGCCTTACAAGCGGGACTTCGAACAGGTCTGGGAACCTGCCTTCAGCCCCGACGGCTCCAAGGTGCTCATCCGCGCCCGCGACGGCGGCAAATACCTCCGAATCGTGGCCCAGGCCGCGGACTTCTAGGGGAGGAAGCCATGCACGAGATCTACAACCTGGTCACCGGACCCCTGGCCTGGCTGGCCTGGGGCATCTTCATCGTGGGTTCCATCTACCGCTTGGCCATCATGTACATCCTGGCCAAGAAGAAGGACGGTCCCTCCCTGGCCTATATGAGCTGGGGCTTCTCCCTGCGCTCGATCATCAACTGGCTCATTCCCTTCAACGCCCTGGGCTGGCGCAGGAACCCGGTGATGACCGTGGCGACCTTCGCCTTCCACATCTGCCTGGTGCTGGCGCCGATCTTCCTCCTGGCCCACGTGGCCCTCTGGGATCAGTTCTTCGGCGTGGAGTATCCCGTGTTCCGCGAAAACGTCACCGACATCATGAGCATGATCGTGGTGGCGGGCGGTCTGGTCTTCGCCGGACGGCGGCTGTTCCAGAAGGAAGTCCGCTACGTGACCACCTGCCAGGATTGGCTCATCCTGGTCATCGCGGTCCTGCCCTTCCTCACCGGCATCCTGGCCTACCATCAGATATTCAACTACCAGACCATGGTCATCCTGCACATCCTGACCGGCGAGATCATGCTGGCGGCCATCCCGTTCACGCGGCTCTCGCACATGCTCTTCGCCGTGTTCACGCGCGCCTACATGGGCTCGGAGTTCGGCGGCGTCCGTCGGGTCAAGGACTGGTAAGCTCCTGAAGGAGGAGGAAATACATGGGAATCCAAGACAGACTCATCGAGGACGTCGGCCTCCGGGAGGGGGTCAAGCGCCTCACCGAGGATAAAATCGAGCAGGTGGTGCAGGCCGTCCTCAAAGGCGAGACCGGCGCGCGCCTGGCGGCCTACAACGAGATCTGCATGCGTTGCGGACTCTGCTCCGAGGCCTGCCACTTCTACCTCTCCCACGACGGCGACCCCAGCTACTCGCCCGTGGGCAAGGTGCAGCAGACCATGGCCGTGCTGCTCAAGAAGAAAGGCCGGGTCAGCCCGGACTTCATCTACGGCATGGCCCAGATCGCCTACACCGAATGCAACCTCTGCCGTCGTTGCGTGCACTTCTGCCCCGTGGGCATCGACACCGGCTACATCATGAGCACGGTGCGCCGCATCTGCCACAAGCTCGGCGTCACGCCGCAATACATCCAGGACACGGCCCACAGCCATTCGGCCACCTTCAACCAGATGTGGGTCAAGGACGACGAGTGGATCGACACGCTCCAGTGGCAGGAGGACGAGGCCCGCGACGAATTCCCGAGCCTGCGCATCCCCTTGGACAAGGAGGGGGCGGACATCTACTACTCGGTCATCGCGCCCGAGCCCAAGTTCCGCACCCAACTCATCTACCAAGCGGCGGCCATCTTCACCGCCGCCGGCGTGGACTGGACCATGCCCTCCGAACCCGGATGGGACAACTCGGACATGTGCATGTTCACCGGCGACTTCGAGATGATGGGCCGCCTCAAGCGCCGTCACTTCGAATCCGCCCAGAAGCTCAAGGTCAAGCGCATCGTCATGGGCGAGTGCGGCCACGCCTTCCGCTCGGTCTACGACATGGGCAACCGCTGGGTGGCCTGGAAGATGTATCCGGTTCCGGTCATCCACTCCATTGAGTTCTTCTGGGAACTCATGAAGCAGGGCAAGATCAAACTGGCCAAGAAATACCCCGGCCCAGTCACGGTGCATGACCCCTGCAACGTGGTCCGCGGTCGCGGCCACCACGAGAAGCTCCGCGAACTGGTCCGTTTCCTCATCGACGGCGACATCGTCGAGATGGCCTCCAACCGCGAGCATGCCATCTGCTGCACCGCGGGCGGCGGCGTGATCAACTGCGGCCCGCCGTTCAAGAACGTCCGTCTGGCCGGCAGCAAGGCCAAGGCCGAAGAGTTGAAAGCCACCGGCGTGAAGACCATCGTGGCTCCCTGCCACAACTGCCACGGCGGCCTGGAAGATACGGTCCACCGCTACAAGCTGGGCATGGACATCAAGTTCCTCGGCGACATCATCTACGAGTGCATGGAAAAGCCGAGTTAGGGCGAGGGGGAGAAACCATATGAAGAAAACCACGATTGTCGCCCTGCTGGCTCTCTGGGTGCTGGTCCCGGCCCTGCGGGTCGCCGCCCAGGACGATCTCAAGGAGATCAAGTCGGAGGCCTTCGGCACGCTCCAGCGTCCGGCGGTTCCCTTCGACCACAACGCCCACAACGAAAAGGCCCAGATCGAGGACTGTCTGGTCTGCCATCACAGCGGCGAGAACGGCCGTCAGGACAAGACCACCGGTAGCGAGGGCACCCCCTGCTCCGAATGCCACAAGGTCAAGCCCACGGGCAAGACCACCTCGCTCATGCGCGCCTACCACAAGCAGTGCATCACCTGCCATACGGAAAAAAAGAAGGGCCCCGTCGCCTGCGGCGAGTGCCACATCCGCAAGTAGTCTCAACCCCGGGGGGCGGGGCCGTCCCGCCCCCCGGCTTCTCTCCCGCGCCAACGTTCAGAGACAGGAGGCGATCGCCATGCACCTGTCCACGCGAAGCCGCTACGGCGTCCGCATCGTTCTCGACGTGGCCTTGCATCAGGCCGACGGACCGGTGAAGGTCTCGGATATCGCCCTGCGCCAGAACATTTCACACAAGTATTTGGAAAAAATAATCATCAGTCTGCGCGAGGCGGGCATCCTCAAAAGCGTCCGCGGCTGTCGCGGCGGCATCCTCCTGGCCCGCTTCCAGCACGAGATCACCGCCGGAGAACTGGTGCGCGTCCTGGAGGGCAAGACTGCTCTCACGGACTGCGCCAACCCCGGCACCCGTTGCGTGCCCTGCCAGCGCACCCAGGGCTGCCCGGCGCAGCGTCTCTGGTCCGAGGCCAGCCGCGCCCTGTTCGACACCCTGGACAACATCACCATGGCCGACGTCATCGCCTGGCAGGACGACATGCGCGAGGACTCGGCGGCCTTCTGCCGCCTGCCGCGCTGCGTGGAACAGTCGAGCGAGCCGCGCGTCTGCTTCCCGCTCTGAACCCGCGCCCCAGGACAGGCGAAAGCGCCGGACGCCCCTTGCGGCGTCCGGCGCTTTTCGTTTGGCGGGAGGCGGGCCTCCTAGAATTCCAGGTGACCGGGAGTACGCGGGAAGGGAATCACGTCGCGGATGTTGGAGATGCCCGTGACGAGCATGAGCAGGCGCTCGAAGCCCAGGCCGAAGCCCGCGTGAGGCGCGGAGCCGAACCGCCGAATATCCAGGTACCAGCTGTATTGCTCCGGGGTCATGCCCATCTCCGTGATCCGGCGCTCCAGCACGTCCAGGCGCTCCTCGCGCTGGCTGCCGCCGACCAGCTCACCGATGCGCGGCACGAGCAGGTCCATGGCCCCCACGGTGCGGTCGTCGTCGTTGAGCCGCATATAGAACGCCTTGATCTCCTTGGGGTAGTCGTAAACGATGACCGGACGCTTGAAATGCTCCTCGCAGAGGTAGCGCTCGTGCTCAGTCTGGAGATCCACGCCATAACCCACGGGAAACTCGAAGGTCTTGCCGGACTTGGCGAGAATCTCCACGGCCTCGGCGTAGGGCAGGCGCACGAAGGGATCGGCGAGGATGCCCTCCAGAGTCGGGCGCAGCTCCTTGTCCACGAAGTTGGCGAACAGGTCCAGGTCCGCGGCGCAACGCTCCACGGCCCAGCCCACCGTGGCCTTCACCAGATCCTCGGCCAGATTCATGTCGTCGGTGAGGTCGGCGAAGGCCATCTCCGGTTCGATCATCCAGAACTCGGCGCAATGCTTGGGCGTATTGGAGTTCTCGGCCCGGAAGGTGGGACCGAAGGTGTACACGTCGCCCAGGGCCAGGGCCATCAGTTCGCCCTCCAACTGCCCGGAGACCGTGAGATGGGCCGGGCGGCCGAAAAAGTCGGCCGCGTTCAGCTCGGCCGCGCTCTTGCCGCCCCACTGGGCCGGGTCCAGGGTGGTCACGCGGAACATCTCGCCCGCGCCCTCGCAATCCGAGCCGGTGAGGATGGGCGTGTGCACGTAGAAGAAGCCCCGGTCGCGGAAGAACTGGTGCACCGCGAAGGACATCTCCGAGCGGATGCGCAGCATGGCCCCGTACTTGTTCGTACGCGGCCGCAGGTGGGCGATGGTGCGCAGGAATTCGTCGGAATGGCGCTTCTTCTGCAGCGGAAAGGTCTCGGGATCGGCCGCGCCCAGGAGTTCAACGCTCCGAGCCTTGAGCTCCCACTTCTGCCCCTTGCCCGGCGAGGGCACGAGATCGCCGACCAGGGCCACGGACGCTCCCGTGCCGATGTCTTCCAGGGTCCGCACGATCTCCGGGGTGTGGTCGATGACGGCCTGAAGGTTCTTCAGGCAGGACCCGTCGTTGATCTCCAGGAAGGAGAAGCCCTTGGAGTCGCGTTTGGTGCGCACCCAACCCTTGACCATGATGTTCGTGAGGGGCGTCTCCGCATTCAGCGCCGCGATGATCTTGATCCGTTGCATGTGGCGTTCCTTTGCTTACGTGGGATTTCCGCTCGGTTCCAGGTCCAGTTCCAGGGTCTGGCCCGGCTTGTCGTAAACGAACACGTCCGATCCTCCGGCCATCAGCAGCGGCCGGACCTCCTTGAGCCAGGCAGTGCGGCCGAAGGCGTGCATGGGCACCAGCAGCCGGGGCCGCGCCGTGCGCGCGAATTCCGGCCCTCCGGCGAGATTGGCCAGCCGTCGGTCCACGTTGGTGAAGGCGATGTCCACCGGCCGCCGGGCGATGCGTTCCAGGGCCCGGGTGAAAAACTCGGCGGTGAAGGTCCGCTCGGCCTCGGCGGCCGTCTCCCAGACCCAGGCCGCCAAGTCGCCACCGAAATAGACCCGCACGCCATTCACCTCCACAAGATAGGCCACACCCAGGTCGTTGGACATCAAGGTTTCGATGGCCAAACCTGAAAAGGAATACGCTTCGTCCGGCTCGACCACGAGCGCCCCCCTGGGCACGGCCGCCGGGTACATCTCGGCCACGTCGTCGGAAACCACGAAGTCCGCCGAGGCCGCCCCGGCGCAGGCCACGGCGAGATCCTGGCGGAAGTGGTCGTCGTGACTGTGCGAGACGAAAGCCGTCACCCTACGGCCTCCCAGCCCCAGGGAAAGGGCTTCGGCGGCCCGCCGCTTGAGATATTTCCCGTCCGGGCAGTCGAACAGCAATGTCCGACCACCTATGTCCAGAAGAAAACAGTTGTGGAAGATGTAGGTGACCCTGACGCGCATGCCCGGGTGAATCATATCCCCGGCCAAAAGGCAAGACAGCGGGTTGCCGGGCCGGTCGGCTTGGGCTACAACCGGGCCCAGAACGCTGCTTTCCGAGGATGCCCATGGGATTCTTTTCCAAGCTGAAGACGCTCTGGCGCGGCGGGGCGCCCGCCGAAACCGCCCCCACCCCCGAAAGAACCGAGGCGGCTCCCGCTCCGGCCCACGTCGAACGCTCCGCTCCAGCCCAGGCCGCGGCGGGCGAAGGTTGGCGCACCGACCTGACCCTGGCCCTGCGCCAGGCCGAACCCCGGCTTTCGATCTGGCTCGGCCACGTGCTGTCGGGGGTGCATGAAGCCGGGCCGCTCCTGCGCGAACGCCTGCTGTTCCTCTTCCAGGCCCTGGACGCGCCCCAGGCCGAGGCCGAAGCCTTCGTGGCCGACTTCGAATCCTGGCTCTCGGCCATGGGTTACAGCGGCGTGGACGAATTCCGCTCCGAGCTGCAATACCGTCTGGCCCTGGCCCTGGACCTGGAGGACGAGGAGGACGAGCGCGACCGGCTCTTCCTCAAGCTCTCCGAGGGCTTGGCAAAGACCCGCGAGCAGATCACCAAGCGCATCGACACCCTGCTGGCCGGAAACAGGGCCATCGACGAATCCTTCTGGGAGGAGTTCGAGGAAATCCTGATCATGGCCGACGTGGGCTTCGAAGCCGCGTCCAGGCTCATGGACAACCTCCGGGCCCGGGTGCGCAAGGCCGGAATCCACGAGGCCGACGGCTTCCGTGACCTGCTCAAGGACGAGCTGGCCGACATCTTCAAGACGCCCAAGCGCATCCAGGCCGTGAACCCGCCCGAGGTGGTCATGATGATCGGGGTCAACGGCGTGGGCAAGACCACGACCATCGCCAAGCTGGCTTACCGCGCACGGATGCAGGGCCGCAAGGTGCTCATCGCGGCGGGCGACACCTTCCGGGCCGCGGCCATCGAACAGCTGGAAATCTGGGCCAAGCGCGTGGGCGCGGGCTTCTTCGCCAAGCAGGCCGGAGCCGATCCGGCGGCTGTGGCCTTCGAGGCCATGGACCAGGCCGTGAGCGAAGGCTACGACCTTCTGCTCCTGGATACGGCCGGACGCCTGCACACCAAGGCCAACCTCATGGAAGAGCTGAAAAAAATCAAGCGGGTGCTGGACAAGAAACACCCCGGCGCGCCGCACCGCAGCATCCTGGTCATCGACGCCACCACCGGCCAGAACGCCCTGTCCCAGACCAAGCTCTTCCACGAGGCCGTGGGCGTGGACGAGATTGTGCTGACCAAGCTGGACGGCACGGCCAAGGGCGGGGTCGTGGTGGCCGTGACCCTGCAGTTCCGCATTCCCATCACCTTCGTGGGTCTGGGCGAGAAGATGGAGGATCTGCGGCCGTTCAACGGCGAGGACTTCGCCAAGGCCCTGCTCTGCTGAAGGACCACGTCATGCCCGCAGTCGAGGAGCACTACGCCCAACATCTGGCCGCGTTCTATGACTGGCTCTGCGGCGGCTTCGAGGCGGCCGTGGAGCGCAACCGCCATCTGTTGCGCCGCCTCGCCCCGGCCTCTCCCCCCGGGGCCTCGGCCCTGGACCTGGGCGCGGGCTCGGGCCACCAGTCCATCCCCCTGGCCGAGTCCGGCTACGCCGTGACCGCCGTGGACTCCTGCGCGGAGTTGCTGGCCGTGCTGGAGGAAAAAATGGGCGGCCTGCCCATCCAGGCCGTGCGCGCGGACATCCTGGCGCACCTGGAGCGGGAGACCGAAACCTTCGACCTAGTCCTCTGCATGGGCGATACGCTCACGCATCTGCCGGACCAGGACGCCGCACGGACTCTGCTGACCCAGGCCGCGCGCCTGCTCAAACCCGGCGGCGTCCTGCTCCTGTCCTTCCGGGACTATGCCTCGTCCACGCCGGAAGGCCTCTCGCGCTTCATCCCGGTGCGCTCCGACGACACCCGCGTGGCCACCTGCTTCCTGGAGTACGGGACGACCCACGTGCAGGTGCACGCCCTCCTGCACACCCGCCAGGAAGACGGCCAATGGATCTTTTCCGCCAGCGTCTACCCCAAGTGCCGCCTCGCGCCGGAGGCCGTGCGCGCCGCCCTGGCCGGGCTGGGATTCCGGGACGTCAGAACCGAGAGCGAGCGCGGCATGGTCTTCCTGCGCGCCGAAAAGGCCTAGGCGGCAAACGCCATGGCCCGCAACGTCGAGATCAAGGCCCGTGTCGCGGACATCGCCTCGGTCGAACCCCTGGCGGCCGCTCTCGCGGAACAGGGCCCGTTCACCATTGAGCAGGACGACACCTTCTTCGCCTGCCCCAACGGTCGGCTCAAGCTGCGCGCCCTGGCGGAAAACGACGGGCAGCTCATCTTCTACCGCCGGGCCGACAGCGCCGGGCCCAAGGAATCCTTCTACGTCATCAGCGCCACCAGCGCGCCGGACACGCTGCGTGAAACCCTGGCCCTGGCCTATGGGGTGACGGGCCGGGTGCGCAAGCGCCGCACCCTGTATCTGGCCGGGCGCACCCGCATCCATCTGGACCAGGTGGAGGGACTGGGGGAGTTCCTGGAATTGGAAGTGGTGCTGGCCGAAGGCGAGGCATTGGAGGCGGGACTGGCCGAGGCCCATGTCCTTATGACTCGGCTCGGCGTGGAGCCCGCGCAGTTGCTGGAATGGGCCTACGTGGACCTGCTGGAGCGAAAGCAGAGCGACTAGGCCGTCCGCATTCCATCCTCAGTCCCCTAAACCGCGCCGGTACTGCGGTAACCCGTCGCGGAGCCAGCCCGGCAACGCCGCCAACACCACCCGCTCCAGGGCTGCGCCATGACGGCGGTACTGGACCCCGGCCGCGATGACGAGCAGGCCGATGAGGCTCAGGACAAAGGGGAAGGCCAGGGAATCCTTGAATACGTGCCAGGCCAGATGCCCGAGGTATCCGGCCACGCCCAGTGCGCCGAAGACCAAAAATACCCGCCGCTGCACGAGAATGGAGACGAGGAGCAGGCCCACGTTGATGCCGCAGTACGCGAGTTTCCCGAGTTCGCTGTGGCTCTCCATGGCGCTCAGCCCGCCCCAGAAGGCCATGAGGCCGAAAAGATAGCCCCAGAAGGCGAAGTCCTCCCGCGTCCGGCGGTCCACCACGTAGGTCACGGCCAGAACGATCAGGCCGAAGCAGAGCGAGACGAGCTTCCGCTCGTCCCAGCTGAACTCCGTCCGACCGAACAAGAGCGGGGTCAGGTCCATGGACATGTACCAGAGCGCGAAGGCCACGGGGAAGGTGAGGAAGGGGAAACGGAAGAAGCGCAGAGCCAGAAGCCCGGCCAGCACGGTTCCCGCCTCCATGAGCAGCCAGCCGCCGCGCACCAGGACGTGGTATTTCGCGAACGCACCCGGAACACCCTGAGGCCACATGCCGGTGAGCACCTCCAGGCCGTAGATCGCCAACGGCGTCATCCACACGGCCAGGGTGACGAGCAGCCCGCCCGGAACCCGGTACCCGGCCTTGGTCCACAACCACCAACCCACGGCGGCAAAGACTCCGGCATAGGCCAGAGCGATGAGCAGCAGGCCGAGCCCGCCGAAGCGCTCCCAGCTCTCGTTCACGAACCAGCCCATGGCTCCCATGACGAGCAGGGCGCCGAAGTAGTAAAGCAGATGCTGGAGGTCGAACTGGGGCCGCTGGGCGTTTTTTCGGAGCAGGAACGCCCACAGGCCCTCGGCCCGCGCGGCGTCGAGAACGCCCTGGTCCACGGCGAGTTCCAGATCTTTGCGCGTCAGCAGCATGAGCGCTCCTTCAGTTCTTCGAGGCGTCATCCTGAGGGATGGTCCTCCCCGTGCCGCCTCCGGCAACGGGAAAACCGCTCTCGACGGCCACCTCGAAGCCCTCGAACGACAGCCTCCCGTGGTGCAGGAAGAGCCGTTCCCCCTCCCCGCCGCCGTAGAGCGGATCGCCCACGATGGGCAGGAGCACGTGCGCCAAGTGGGCCCGGATCTGATGCCGCGCGCCCTTGTGGATGACCACCTTGAGCAGGGTCCGGTCGTGATCCTCGTCGTACTCCAGGGGCTCGGCCCGGGTCCAGCGCAGGGGGCTCTCGTCCTCACGCGCCAGCACCTTCGTCTTCTTCCGGCCGTCTGTATCCAGGGCGTTCATCACGGTCACGGGCCATTCCAGGCAGCCCCGCACCAGGGCCCGGTACTCCTTGGTCACTCGGCCCGCATCCTCCAGCTCATAGTAACGCGCGGCGGCCTCGGGCGTGAGCGCGGCCAGGACGATGCCGGAGGTGAGGAAATCCAGGCGGTTCAGGAGCCGGGCCCCGCGCCCGGGCAGCAATTCGGGCAGCAGCCGTTCCACGCTCGGGTTGTCACGGCCCGCAATGGCCGCGCTGTGCATCCCGCCGGGTTTGAACAGCGCGGCGTAGTCGCCCTGGACGGACAGAAGCCGCACGCCCAAGACCGGAGACGACTCCCCCCGCTCCCGCGCCGCCAGGACCAGGCGCTGCCCGACGCTCACGCGGAAGCCCTTGGAGCGGGCCCGGCCGTCCACCAGCACGGCCCCCGCCTCCCAGGCCCGCCGCCGCTCCCGCAGGGAACTGCCGGGCAGAAGGAGTTCCAGGGCCTGGTCCAGCCGCGCGCCGTCCATGTCCTCGGGGACCAGCATCTCGTTCATACCCCTCCCATACGGCCGAAGCGGACACACGGCAAGCGAGTGCTCAGGCTTTGACGCCTGACGCGAAAGGCCCTACACAGAACCATTCGGCCGAATCTCCCGGCCGCCCCCACAGCAAACAAAAGGAGCTTTCCATGTCCTTCGACGTGCTCTGGCTCTCCCGCGCCGACCTGGACTCCCTGGGCCTCGGCATGCCCGCCATCATGGACGCCGTGGAGCAAGGCTTCGCCTGCCTCGGCCGGGGCGAGGCCGAGATGCCCGCCAAGATCGGCATCCACCCCCGCCACGACTGCTTCATCCACGCCATGCCCTGTTGGATCGGCGGGGCCGTGGACCGCTGCGGCATCAAGTGCGTGTCCGGCTACCCGCCGAACCAGAAGAAGGGCCTGCCCTACATCACCGGGGTCATGGTCCTCATCGACCCGGAGACTGGCCTGACCCAGGCGGTCATGGACGCGGGCTGGGTCACGGCCTGGCGCACGGGCGCGGCCTCGGGCGTCTACGCCAAGCATTTCGGCGACCCGAATTCCGAGGTCGTCTCGGTCATCGGCCTGGGAGTGCAGGGCCGGGTCAACCTTTTGGCCTTCAAGGAAGTCTTCCCCAAGATCAAACAGGTGCGTTGCTTCGACCCCGTGGCCGGACAGCCCGAACGATTCCTGAAGGATATGGGGCCGGAACTGCCCCGGGCCGAGTTCGTGGTCTGCGCCGATGCGAAATCATGCGTGGCCGACGCCGACGTGGTGGTCACCTGCACGCCCATCGTGGAGAAGCCCGAACGCTTCGTGCACCGGGCCTGGCTCAAGGAAAAGGTTCTGGCCGTGTCCGTGGACTACGACTCGGCCTTCGCCGAAGACGTCATGGCCGCCACGCCCTGCTTCGTCTGCGACAACGCCAACCAATACCTCTGGACCCGCGACCAGGGCGTGTACTTCCAGAACGGCTACCCGGACAAGACGGCTGTCTACGCCGACATGGGCCAGATCTGCGCCGGGGAAAAGCCCGGCGTGCGCGACGGACTGCGCGCGGCCGTGCTCATGGGCATCGCCAGCCACGACGTGATGACCGCCTCCCTGGCCTTCGACCTGGCCAGGGCCAAGGGACTGGGCAGCGTGGTCCAACTCTGATGACGGGATATCTCCTGGTCCTGTGCGCCGCGGTGCTCTGGGCGCTCATCGGGCCGCTGTCCAAGTTTCTCTTCGCCGAGGGGGTCACGCCGCTGGAGGTGGCCTTCTGGCGCTCGACCATCGGCTGGGGCCTGTTCGCGGTCCAGGCCCTGGCTCTGCGGACCGGGCAACGGGCGAAGGCCTCGGATCTCCCCGCGCTGGCGGCCTTCGGTCTCGTCGGCGTGGCGCTCTTCTACGGCTCCTACCAGGTGGCCATCGAACACGTGGGCGCGGCCCTGGGCTCGGTGCTTCTCTACACCGCCCCGGCATGGGTGGCCCTGCTCTCCCGGCTGGTCCTGGCCGAGCCGACGACCCCGGCCAAGCTCTGCGCCGTGGCCGCCACGATCATCGGAGTGGCCCTGGTGAGCCTCTCCGGCGGCGGCACGGTGAAACCCTCGGCCCTCGGCGTCCTGGCAGGGCTCACCGCCGGGTTCACCTACGCCCTCTACTACATCTTCGGGAAAAAGTTCCTCACCCGCTACGACACGGCCACCCTCTTCCTCTACGCCCTGCCCGTGGGCTCGCTCTGCCTCCTGCCCTTCGTGCATTTCGCGCCCAAGTCGCCCTCGGCCTGGGCCCTGCTCGTCCTGCTCTCGGCCGCCACCACCTGGGGCGGCTACTCGGTCTACTACGCGGGCCTCAAGCGCCTGGAGGCCACCCGGGCCGCCGTGGTGGCCACCCTGGAGCCGGTGATCGCCGCCTGGCTGGCCTGGTGGTGGTGGAACGAACGTTTCGGCCCGGCCGGATACCTGGGCAGCGGCCTCATCCTCGCGGCCGTTCTGCTCATGGTGGCCGAGGGTGCGCGGCGGCGTCCGACCGGGAGCCCGTCGTGAGTCCGTCGAGCATCCGTCAGGTCAAGGCCGCCGCCGGTTCAGGCAAGACCTTCGCTCTCACGGCCCGCTTCCTGGAGCTCCTGGGCGCGGCCAGGTCCGACGACCCGGGCCTGACCTGCCGGGGACTGCGGCCGGAGACCTATTCCTGGCCCGAAATCCTGGCCGTGACCTTCACCAACAAGGCCGCCGCCGAGATGAAGGAGCGCGTGCTCAAGGCCCTCAAGCGTTGCGCTCTGGATCTCCGCGACGACGGCCAGCGGGCCGACTGGGACCGCGCGCGGGCCGCCGGAGTGGTGGAGACCATCCTGCGTCGCTACCACCGCCTGAACATCCGCACCATCGACAGCCTGCTCGTGCTCCTGCTGCGCCTCTTCGCCCTGGAATACGGCATCCGGCCGGATTTCGAGGTGGCCTTCGAGGAGACCGACGTCTTCGACCTGGCCTACGAACGCTTCGTGGGCTGCTGCGAAAACCCGGCGGGCCCGGAGCGGACCCTGCTGCTCACCGCCCTGGACACCTTCCTGCGCCACGAAAACCGCTCCGGCTTCCGACCCGAACGGGGCATCCGCGAGCGATTGAAGGAGCTGGCGACCCTGCTCCAGGCCGAGGGCGAACCGCTGCTCACGGACCAGGACGAGCTGGCCGACCTGCTCACGGCCTGCCGCGCACGTTTTCTGGAGGCCGTGACGCTCATGCGCGGCTTCCTGGACGAATACGCCCTTGCCCCGGACAAGCGCTTCCTGGCCTTTCTCCAGAAATGCCAGGCGGTCCAGGGCTTCGACGAGCCGCCCAAGTCGGCCTACGCCGAAAAACCTCTCCTGGAGGACTGCCTGACCAAGGCGGGCAAGGCCCGGGTCACGGACCAGTGCGAGGCGGCCTACGACCTGCTCAAGACCGCCGTGGCCGCCTACCGCCGCGAATGGGCCGCGGTGAGCGGGGCCTACGCCCTGGCCCCGGCTCTGACCATCGCCGGGCTGCTGGTGGAGGACATGCGGGCCGAGTCGCGGCTGCGCGGGGTGGTGCCCATCGCGGCCCTGACCCGGGCCGTGCGCGATCTCCTGGGCCAGGCCGAGGCCGTGCCCGAAGCATACTGCCGCCTGGGCTCGCGGCTCTTCCACCTGCTGGTGGACGAATTCCAGGACACAAGCCGGGCCCAGTGGACGGCGGTTGCGCCCCTGGCCGAGGAGTGTCTGTCCAAGGGCGGCAGCCTGTTCTGCGTGGGCGACGTGAAGCAGGCCATCTACGGCTGGCGCGGCGGCGACGCCTCGCTCTTCGACGAGGTGCCCCGCCGCCCCGGGCTGGCCGACCTGGCCGAGCGCGTCACGGCCGAGACCCTGCCGCGCAACTGGCGCAGCACCCCGGCCGTGGTGGCCTTCAACAACGACTTTTTCACCCATCTGGCCGAGCCGGACATGGCCGGGGAACTGGCCGGGGAAATCCTCGGCGAAGCCCCTGAGGAGGAACGCGCGGCCCTGGCCGGGGAGTTGTCCCAGGTTTTCGCCGACGCGCGCCAAGACATCCCCGACGGCTACGACGGGCCCGAGGGTTACGTGCGTCTGACCCGCCTGCCCGGCGGCACGCGCGAGGAATTCGAGACCCGGACCCTGGAGGCCCTGCGCGCCCTGATCCTGGACCTCGTCGCGAGGCGGCCCTATCGGGACATCGCCGTGCTCGTGCGCGACAACCGGCAGGCGGGCGTGGTCTGCGAACAGCTCGTGGCCTTGGATATCCCGGTGGTCACGGAGAGCAGCCTGCTCCTGGCCCGGCATCCCCTGGTGCGTCAGCTGGCCGCATTCCTGGAATTTCTTGACTTCCCGGCCGACGACTTGGCCTTCCTGGCCCTGGTTTCCGGGTCGGTCTTCCAGCGGGCCGCCGGGCTTGCTCCGCTGCGGGTGGCCGACTGGCTCGTGGAACGGAAGCGGGGCAATCTGGGCATGCGCTTCCGCGACGCCTTCCCTGAGGTCTGGGAACGCACGCTCAAGCCCTTCTTCGACAAGGCCGGGCTGCTCACGCCCTACGATCTGGCCCAGGCGGCCGTGGAGCGCTTCGGCGTGTTCGCCGCCGAACCCGGGGCCGAGCTGTACGTGCGCCGCTTCCTGGAGGTGGTGCATCTGGCCGAGGAACGCGGCTGCCGTTCGCTCTCGGCCTTCCTGGACTTCTGGCGCGGCCAAGGGGCGGAGGAGAAGGTGCCCCTGCCCGAGAACCTGGACGCGGTCCAGGTTCTCACCATGCACAAGTCCAAGGGGCTGGAGTTTCCCGTGGCCGTCGTGCCGTTCCACGACTGGTCCCTGCGGCCCCAGGACGGCCTGCTGACCATCGAGTTGCGCGGCAAACGCCTGCTCACCCCGGCCCGCGAGGCCCTGGGGCCGGAATACCGCGAACGGGCGGGCCGCGAGGCTCGCGAACAGCTCCATCTGCTTTACGTGGCCTGGACCCGGGCCCGCGAGGAGTTATACGGCTTCTTCCCGGACGCGCGCGAGGACAAGCGCCGTCCCCCGGCCCTGGCGGCCATGACCCGGCTCCTGGACATCCCGGAGAGAGAGGCCGCATTCGAGCGCGGCCACCCCTCCGAAGGCGAACCGCAAGAGCGTTCCAAGCCCGCCCCGGCCGCTCCGCCCGAACCGACGGAACCCGGCGAGGAGCTCACTGCCTGGCTGCCTCGGCTGCGGGTCTTCCGCCACTCCCTGGAGGACGTCTTCCTCGACCAGCGCCGCCGGGGCGAAATGGCCCACCGCGCCCTGGAGCTGCTCCGGTCCACCGGCGACGACGCGGCCGACGCCAGCCGCGCGGCCCGGCTGGCTGTGCTGGACTTCCCCTTCGTGGGCGGCGGGGCCGACCTGGAGGGCGAGCTGGCCGACCTGCTCCTCTGGGTTCTCTCCCGGCCGGAACTGAAGGATTGCCTGGGCCGGGGACTGGCCGAAGCCGAGGCCCTGGACGAGGAGGGCCGGGCCCTGCGCTGCGACCGGCTCGTGCTGAGCGGAGACGAGGCCCTGGTGCTGGAATACAAGACCGGCCGCCCGGACCCGGAGCACGAGACCCAGGTGCGCCGCTATCTGAAGCTGGCCCTGGCCCTGCGACCCAAGGCCCGGGGACTGCTCGTCTACCTGGATCGGCGCGAGGTGCGCGAGGTGGCCCATGCCTAGCCCCGTGCGTCTGGTTCCCTGGAACAATCCTTTCGTGCCCGCCCTGGCCCGCTTCCTGGCCGGGATCTGGGACCGGGGGCCGGAAAACATCCTGGTGGTCTTCCCCCATGAGCGGCCGCGCCGTTACCTGCGCCGCGCCCTGGCCGAGTTGCCGGGCCTGCCCCGGCCCACGCTCATGCCCGTGATCCAGGATGTGCCGGGCCTCTTCGCCGCCCTGGCCCGCGACCTGCGTCCAGCCCCGGCCCGCCGCGCCCAGCGCCTGGACCTGGCGGGCCTGCTCTACGACATCGTCGAGCGCCTGCGGGGCTCGGGTCAGGGCCTGCTGGCCAAGCTGCCCCTGGACCGCCTGGAGTTCTTCCCCTGGGGTCTGCGTCTGGCCACGCTCCTGGAGGAGCTGCT
Organism: Desulfovibrio aminophilus DSM 12254; assembly: GCF_000422565.1. NCBI lineage: Bacteria > Pseudomonadati > Thermodesulfobacteriota > Desulfovibrionia > Desulfovibrionales > Desulfovibrionaceae > Desulfovibrio > Desulfovibrio aminophilus. Next base: position 29,705 of record NZ_AUMA01000010.1, read on the forward strand.
GCGCCAGGACGTGGAGCCGCCGGACCTGGATCAGGCCCGGGATGCGGTGGAACCCTTCGCCGCCGCCCTGCTGGAGCAGTTAGGCGGCATCTACTCGGCCTACGTCGCGGAACTGGAGACGCGCGGCTGGAGCACGCCGGGTCTGGACTGCCGCGAAGTCCGACGCGACATGGACCGGGTGCTGGCGGGCCTGGAGGGCACGACCGTGATCCTGGCCGGGCACTACGCCCTGTCCGGAGCCGAGGACGTCCTGTTCCGGGCCCTCTGGGAACGCGGAGCCGAGGTCCTCTGGCACGGCGATCCCTCCCTGACTCAGGGCGGACCGGTCCACTGGTGCGAGGAGGAACACGCCCGCTGGCTGTCCCGCTGGGGGACGCGGGCCGAACTTCTGGAAGAGCCCGGCACGCGGAGCATGCCCGAACTGCGCTTCCACGAGGGCTTCGACCTGCATTCACAACTGGCGGCCTTGGAGCGGGAACTGCCCGACTCCCCGGAGAACACGGCCGTGGTCCTGCCCGACGCCGGAGCGCTCATCCCGGTGCTGCACCACCTGCCCGAACGGGACGTGAACATCAGTATGGGCTACCCCCTGGAGCGCACGGCCCTGTTCCAGTTGCTGGAGACCGTGCTGACCCTCCAGGAAAACCGCACGGATCACGGCTATCTCTGGCGCGACGTCATCGCCCTCATCCGCCACCCCTATCTCAAGATGCTCCCCGTGGGCGAGGGCCAGCCCCTGCGCGGCCTGTTCCACGCCTGGGAGCAGGAAATCCGCTCCGGGCGACGTTTCCTGGACCCCTTCGCGCTGCCGCGCCACTTCGCTCCGGAACTGCCCGAGGAAGAACGCGAGGCTGCCGGAACCCTGCTGAAGGCCGTGCTGGAACGCTGCCTGCGGGCCTTCGAGAACCCGGCCACTCTGGCGGATCTGGCCCGGGCCGTGGACGGCCTGGCCCGGCTCCTGCACGAGCACGGCGGCGGGCTCTGGAAACGCCACCTTCTGGACGCCGAATGCCTCTTCCGGCTCTTCGGCAGCGTGGTGCCCCAGCTGGGCCAAAGCGCCATCAGCCGCGATCCCTACCCGCGCGACCTGCTCTTCTCCATCCTGCGGCGGCTCTGCGCCGACGAACGCGTCTCCTTCGAGCCCGAGCCGCTCACCGGTCTCCAGGTCATGGGCATGCTCGAAACCCGGCTCCTGCACTTCCGCCGCCTCTACCTCCTGGACGCGGTGGAGAGCCTGCTGCCCGGCCAGCCCGCCGCCGACCCGCTCCTGCCCGACTCGCTGCGCGTGCTTCTGGGCCTGCCCGACTCCCGCCGACGCGACCACGTGGCGGGCTACACCCTGCACCGCCTCCTGCGTGGGGCCGAGGAGGCCGTGCTGCTCTACAAGAACGGCGTGACTCCCGGCGTGCTGGACGGCAAGAGCGTACGCAGCCGCTTCGTGGAGGAGTTGCTCTGGGGTCTGGAGAAGGAACGCGGCACGCTCATCAAGGCCGGAGACGCTCCGCCGCTGCTGGCCGTTTCCTTCCGCGTGACGGCCATCCCCTCGGGAGCCCCGGCAGTGCCCAAGGACGGCGTGGTGCGCGACCAGCTCCTGGCCCGGCTCACCTCCCGGGGCCTCTCGCCTTCCCGGCTGGACGACTACCTCGCCTGCCCCAAGCTCTTTTTCTATCGTGTGCTCACCGGACTGCGCCCGCCCCGCGAGGTGGACGAGGACGGCGATCCCCAGGTGGTGGGTTCCCTGGTTCACGGCGTCCTGGAAGCCTTCCTGCGGCCGCACCTGAACCAAACCTTGCGCCTCGCCGACCTGGACGCCGAGGCCCTGGGAGACGCCTTCGCCGAGGCCCTGGAGGCCAGCCCGGAGCTGGCGGGCATCCCCCTGGACCGCCGCCTGGCTCTGGCCCTGGCCGGACGCCACCGCCTGACCCGCTACCTGGAGTCCCAGGACGCCGAGACGACCATCCTGGCCCTGGAACAGCCCGTGAATGCGATCGTTGAAGCCGCCGGATTACGCGTGCCCCTCACTGGAACCCTGGACCGGGTGGACCGGCGCGAGGACGGGGTGGTGGTCCTGGACTACAAGACCGGCGCGAACCTGCCCAGGCCGCGCGCCGGTGTCTGGCATGACGACGCGCTCTGGGAAGCCCTGGCCGCCTGCGACCCGGCCGCCGATCCCCGACCGGATCTGCTGGAGGAACTGGGCGACAAGCTGCGGGGGATGCAGCTGCCGCTCTATCTCCAGATGGCGGCCCAGGCCCTGCCCGACTCCCCGCCGCGCGACGCGGGCTGGATCGAACTCGCCCGCGAGGGCAAGGAAATCCTGCTCCTGGGCCGCGAGGGCGACGACGAGCTGCGCGATCTGCTTGCCCGTGACCGCCTGCCGTTGTTGACAGACTTCCTCGTCCGGCACATTGTCGGGGCCCCGGAATTCTTCCCCAGGCCCGGACGGCGGTGCGCCCGTTGCGACTTCCGCGAGGCTTGCGGGGCGTAAGGAGACGTTCCATGGAATACGCGCAAGGGAAAACCGGCCGGGTCTTCGTGGTCCGACTGGGGGACGGCGACCGCCTGCCGGACAGCGTGGAGGCCTTCGCCACCGAACAGAACATCCGCCGGGCCGTGTGTTGGCTCCTGGGCGGCGCGGGCGGCGGCGCACTGGTGGTCGGTCCCAAGGACGCCTCGGTCCTGCCGCCCGAAGTCATGCTCCAGCCCATCGAAGGGGCTCATGAGATGGCCGCCGTCGGCACCATCTTTCCAGACTCCCGCAGCAGGCCCAAGCTGCACATGCACGCCGCCCTGGGCCGCGAGGACCGGACCCGCACGGGCTGCGTACGGCCCGGCGTGGACCTCTGGCTGGTGGGGGAGCTGGTCATCCTGGAACTGCTGGACGTAGCCATGTCCCGCAAGAAAGACGCCGCCAGCGGTCTGGAACTGCTGGCCGAGGACTGAGATGCGCACTGCCGGAATCGTCATCTGCGGGGCGGGCATCGTGGGCCTGACCCTGGCCCGCGAACTGGTCCGCCGGGGCCACTCGGACATCCTCATCCTGGACAAGGAGCCGGACATCGGCCGCCATGCCTCGGGCCGCAACAGCGGTGTGCTCCACTCCGGGGTCTATTATTCTCCGGGCAGCCTGCGGGCAAAATCCTGCCTGGAAGGCAACCGCCTCATGCGCGAATACTGCCGGGAGCACGGCCTGCCGATCAAGGAGAACGGCAAGGTCATCGTCACACGGACGGAAGCCGAGCTGCCTGCCCTGCTTGAGCTGCACCGCCGGGCCACGGAAAACGGCGCCCTGGTGGAGCTCATCGACGAACGCGCCCTGGCCGAGATCGAACCCCTGGCCCGCACCGTGGGCCAGGCCTTGCGCGTGCCCCAGACCGCAGTGGTGGACCCCAAGGCCATCCTGGCCCAACTGCGCCGGGAGCTGACCGATTCGGGCAAGGTCCAGTTCCTGTTCATGGCCCGCTTCACCGGACGCCCCGGCCCGCGTCAGGCCGAGACGACGGCCGGGCGCGTGAGCTACGGATTCTTCATCAACGCCGCCGGGGCCCATTGCGACCGCGTGGCCCACGCCTTCGGGGTCGGACGCAACTACCGGCTGGTGCCCTTCAAGGGCATCTACCGCAAGCTCAGCGGCCCGCGCGCCGATCTCGTGCATGGCAGCATCTATCCCGTGCCGGACATCCGCAATCCCTTTCTGGGGGTGCATTTCACCCGGGGCGTGCACGACGACGTCTACCTCGGGCCCACGGCCATTCCGGCCTTCGGCCGCGAGAACTACGGCATCCTGACCGGGGTGGACGGCGAGGCCCCCTCGATCCTCTGGCGCGACACGGTGCTTTTCGCGAAGAATCCCAAATTCCGGGCCGTGGCCTTGGAGGAGCCGCGCAAATACTTCTTCAGGCACTTCTTCAACGACGCCCGAAAGCTGGTCAAGGAACTGGACCCGGCCGACGTGGTTCCCACGCACAAGGCAGGCATCCGGCCTCAGTTGGTGGATCTGGGGACGCACGAACTGGTCATGGATTTCCTGGTGGAGCGCGACCGGGAGAGCCTGCACGTGCTCAACGCCATCTCCCCGGCCTTCACCAGCTCGCTGTTCTTCGCCCGCATGCTCGCCGACGAGCATCTGGAGCGACCCGGGGAACCTGCGGCGAAAGGCCTTTGACCCGGGTCTTTTTGTCGTGTATGCGCATCGTTCGAACCGGCTTCCGGTGCTCGGCCGGAACGGGACGTCCGTCCCGGTCGATACAATCCCCTGGCCGCTCGGGAGGATCAATGAACCTATTGAAATGTCTTAAGGATTTTCCCCAACTGACCATCGGCGACCTGACCGCCCGCCTGCCCATCATCCAGGGCGGCATGGGTGTGGGCATCTCGCTTTCCGGCCTGGCCTCGGCCGTGGCCAACGAGGGCGGCGTGGGAGTCATCTCGGCGGCCATGATCGGCAATGCCGAGCCCGACATCGCCAAGGACCCCACCGGCGCGCACATCCGCGCCCTGACCCGCGAAATCCGCAAGGCCCGCGAAATGACCAAGGGCATCCTGGGCGTGAACGTCATGGTCGCCCTCTCCAACTTCGCGGACATGGTCAGCACCTCGGTGCGCGAGGGCGTGGACGTGCTCTTCTGCGGCGCGGGCCTGCCCCTGGACCTGCCCAAGTACGTCACCGAGGGAGCCAAGACCAAGCTCGTGCCCATCGTCTCCTCGGGCCGGGCCGCCGTGATCCTGTGCAAGAAGTGGCTCTCGCGCTTCAACGTCCTGCCCGACGCCTTCGTGGTCGAAGGCCCCAAGGCGGGCGGCCACTTGGGTTTCAAGCCCGAGCAGGTGGACGATCCGGCCTTCGCCTTGGAACGTATCGTGCCCGAGGTCATCGAGGCCGTGCGGCCCTTCGAGGAGCAGTCCGGCAAGCGCATCCCGACCATCGCGGCGGGCGGCGTCTACACCGGCGAGGACATCTGCCGTTTCCTGGAAATGGGCGCGGCCGGAGTCCAGATGGGCACCCGCTTCGTGGCCACGGTGGAATGCGACGCCGATGAGGCGTTCAAGCAGGCATACGTGCAGGCCAAGAAAGAGGACATCGTCATCATCCAGAGCCCGGTGGGCATGCCCGGCCGGGCGGTGAAGGGCCCCTTCCTGGACGATGTGGCCCAGGGCAACCGCAAGCCCCGGACCTGCGCCTACAAGTGCATCGTCACCTGTGACCACACCAAGAGCCCGTACTGCATCGCTCAGGCCCTGGTGAACGCCATGAAGGGCAAGCTGAAGCACGGCTTCGCCTTCGCCGGAGCCAACGCCTGGCGGGTGGACTCCATCGTCACAGTGCGCGAACTGGTGAACCAGCTTCGCGACGATTTCATGCGCTTCTGCGGGAAGAAAGACTAGCTTCGGACGGAACGACAAAAAAGGGGCCGCGAGGCCCCTTTTTCTTTGTCCGACCGGCCGCCGAGCCTACAGCTCAAAGCGGCGGGCCGAAATGATGGTGATGGGATCGCTCGGCACGTCGGCGTGGAAGCCCGCTGTCTTGGTCCGAACCTTGGCGATCTTCTCCACCGTATCCATGCCTTCCGTGACCTTGCCGAACACGCAGTAGCCGAAGCCGTCGGCCGTCTCGTCACGGTGGTTCAGGAACTGGTTGTCGGCCACGTTGATGAAGAACTGGGCCGTGGCGCTGTGGGGATCCGGGGTGCGGGCCATGGCGATGGTGCCGAGCTGGTTGGGCGTGTCGGCCCGGGCCTCGTTCTTCACCGGGCCACGCGTCTTCTTCTCGCGCATCATCATGTCCATGCCGCCGCCCTGGATCATGAAGCCCTTGATGACGCGATGAAAGATGAGCCCGTCGTAGAACTCATCATCCACGTACTTGAGGAAGTTCTCCACCGTTTCCGGGGCCTTGTCGGGCCAGAGTTCCACCAGGATCTCGCCCATCGGGGTCTCGATCAGCACCATGGGATTGCTCATTATTTCTCCTTTTCCCGAGGTTTTTTTTCTTCGGACGAGGCCCGGGGGTGGGCCTTGTCGTACACCGCCATGATCTGCTGCAGGTTGAGGTGCGTGTAGCGTTGCGTCGTGCTGATGCGCTCGTGCCCTAAAAGCTCCTGAATGTCACGCAGGTCCGCGCCCGCCTCGAGCATGTGGGTGGCGAAGCTGTGGCGAAGCATGTGTGGATGCACGTGCTGAGGCAACCCGGCCAGCTTGGCCAAGTGGTCCACGATGCGCGCCGCTTGCCGCCGGTTCAGGCGCTTGCCCTGGCGGCCCAGGAAGAGGGCCTTCTCCAGGGGATCGGCGACGAAGGCGTGGCGCTGAGCCAAGTAGCGGTCCAAACGCGTCCGGGCGGCATCCGAAAGCGGAGCCAGACGCTCCTTGGAACCCTTGCCCGTGACCCTGGCCACCCCCGAGGAGGTGTCCAGGTCATGCACATCCAGGCCCACGGCCTCGGATATGCGCAGGCCCGAACCGTAGAGCAGTTCGGCCAGGGCCAGATCGCGCAGCCCCTCGGGGTCCGGCGGCAGCTTGGCCTCCATCAGGCCGATGGCCTGGTCCACGTTGAGTGCGCGCGGATGGCGCTTCTCCTGCTTGGGGTTGGACAATCCGCGCACGGGATCGCTCTCCACCAGCCTCTGGCGCAGAAGAAAACGAAAAAAGCTCCGCAAAGCCGAGAGTTTGCGGGCTACGCTGCTCTTCTTCAGGCCGCGCCGGTGCAGTTCGGCCAGGAAGCCGCGCACGTGCTCCTTGGTGACCGTCTCCGGCTCTTCCAGGGACACGCCGCGTCCGCCCAAATACCCGGTGAACAGGCGCAGATCGTTCTCGTAGGCCGCCAGGGTGGCGGCGGAAAAGCCCTTCTCGGCCGCGAGATGCGCCAGAAATCCCTGGCAGATCTCGGCCAGGGGCGGCGGACTAGCGCTCCCTCTGGTCGAGAACATAACAGCTCTTGGGGTTTTCCTTGGCCTTCTTCTTGAGTCCCATGGCGATGGAGGCGGCTTCGCCCGCGTGGCTCAGCCGGCGCTTCCCCGTGCTGAAGACCACGGCGATGGACACGGCCATGATGGGAAAGGTGCGCGTGACGCCCTGGCGATCCACGGAAACTATGGAGCCCCGGGCCCGGTCGTCGGCGTCGTAGAAATGCGGCACGATGGAATCGAAGCTCTGGACTACCCGGCGGCAGGCCTCCTCCACCAAGTCCGGCGGCATGATGAAGACGAAATCGTCGCCGCCCACGTGGCCCACGAAGGAACGCACTCCGCCGAACGTCCGGATGGTGTTGACGATGACCCGAGCGGTCATCATGAGCACCTCGTCGCCCCGGGAGAAGCCGTATTTGTCGTTGAAGGATTTGAAATAGTCCAGATCGCAGTAGGCCAGGGCGAAGTCCTCGCCGCTGTCCACGCACTGCTGGATGCGCTGGAGAATGGAGGTGTTGCCCGGCAGCTTGCTCAAAGGATTGGCGTCAAGGGCGCGCATGGCCCGCAACATGGTCAGGTTGACGCGGGCCCGGGTTTCCTTCGGGTCCAGGGGGCGGACCAGAAAGTCGTCCACCTCCACTTGCTCCCAATCCCGGGGCAGGTCCAGACCCTCGCGATCCATGACCAGGACCACGGGCAACTGGCGATAGACGTTCTCGCTCTTGACCAGCGAGGCCACCTCGGGGCCGCCGATGTCCGGCAAGCGCTCGTCCACCACCAACAGGTCCGGCGGGTCGTTGAAGAGGTGTTCGATGGCCCGGCGGCCGCGCTCAAAGACCGTGAAGCGCATGTGCTCCACAGGCCAGAGCCCGGTAAGCAACTCGGCCAGCTCCTTGTCCGGAGAGAGGAGAAAGGCCTCCTGCCCGCGCAGGGCGGGAATGTCGTCCACGAACGCCTCCTAGGCCAGGTCCAGGTCCGAAACGTCGGCCAGTTGGACCGCGAACTCGTCCAATACGCGATCCAGGTCCGGAAGCTTGAGCGTAAGCACCTCCAGGGCCTTGCGCGACAACGGCGCGGCTTGGTCGTCGCCGCCCGTGCCGAATTCGTAGACCCGCACGATGAAGTCGGCCACGTGCACCACGGCGGCGGTTTCGGGGTAAAGTTGGGCCGTCTCCGGGGAATGGTGGTGGCTCATGCCCTCGCGGATGTTTCCGGGCAGGTTCCAATGGCGGGCCAACCAGGCGTTGACACGGTCGTGGCCGAAGCCCATGACCGCACGCTCGGCCTCGAACCAACGCAGATCCTGCTCGCGCACGGCCGCGGCCACGGCCTCGTGCAGTTCGGGCAACTGCACCGCGCCGACCACCTTGCCCAGGTCGTGCAGCAGCCCGGCCACCGAGAACTCCTCGGGATCAGCCAGCCCGGCGTGCTTGGCCACCACGTTGGCGGCCAGGGCGCAGCCCAGGCTGTGCTCCCAGAGCCCCTCCATGGCCTTGACCATCATCTCGAACACCGAGGTGGAGATGATGATGCCCCGGACCACGTTGAAACCGAGCAGCACCAGGGCGTGCTGCACCGTGCCGATGCGGCCCGGAAAGCCGTAGACTGGAGAGTTGACCATCTTGAGCACCTTGGCCGAAAGCACCTGGTCCCGGGAGATGATCTTGGCGATCTCGTCGGTGTTGGCGTTGGGGTCTTGGACAAGGCGGCTGACCTCGTCCAGCACCTTGGGCAGGGTCGGCAGATCCTTGATGGACAGAATCTGCCCCTTCACCGAGGTCTTCAGATCCTGCTCCACCATCTATTTTCCCTCGGCGGCGGCCCGGGCGGCCTGCTCGGCGGCCTTGAGCCGGAAATATTCGTTCAGATAGCCGCGCACCTGGTCCATCCAGGGATCACCGGACATGCGGCGAAAGAGATGATCCAGACGCTCCAGGCGCTTGGCCGCCGAGGTGTCCACACCGTCGGCCCCCTCCACTGGGTTGCCCTCCACGGTGATCCGGTCCACCTCCATGCCGCGCAGGCGCTCGATATGCGTCTCGGTCAGCTCCATGCCCGCGCCCATGACCACCATGCCGTTGTCGCGGGTCACGGCCTTGGCGAGTTTCATTCCCGGCTTGGCCAGGGTCAGGGGAATCTTCTGCATGACGGCTCCAGGGTTGTGCTGACGGGGATCATACCCCGCCGCGCGCACGGGCTCAAGGCCGAAAACCTTCAGCTTCCGTAAGCCCCATCATCCTCGAACAGGGTATAACTCATGCCCGGCCACTGCCGGACGAGGTTCTTCATCTCCAGCAGGAGCAGGGCGCTGCCCACCTCGGCGCTGCCCAGATCCAGCAGGCGGCACAACTCGTCGATGTGCGTCTTGCGTTCCCGCTTCAGGACGTCCAGCAGGCGGCGCTCCAGGGGTGGCAAGTCGGCCGGAGGAGCCGGCGCGGGCCGAGTCGGCGGCGGAGGCGTAAACCGCTTCGCCGTACGCACGGGTCGAGGCACGGGACGCAATACCTCCGGAAGTCGGGCCGGAGGCAGTTCCGGAGGCTGGAAGTCCGGTCGGGGGTCCGGCAGCTCTCCCAGTGCCGTGCGCAAGGGGAAACGCAGAGCTTCCACGATGTCCTCGGCCTTCTCCACCAGGATCGCGCCCTGCTTGAGCAGGTCGAGGCAGCCCACGAAGGAGGGCTGGCCCAGGGGGCCCGGCAGGGCGAAGACTTCGCGGCCCTGCTCCAAGGCCAGGCGAGCCGTGATCAGACTGCCGCTCTTGGCGGCTGCCTCGGCCACCACCACACCAAGGGAAAGGCCGCTGATGATCCGGTTGCGCACGGGGAAATGGCTCGGACGAGGCTCGACGCCCGGGCCGAATTCCGTGACCACCAGGCCGCGTTCGTTCAGGATCGTGCGCAGATCGGCGTTTCTGGGCGGATAGTCCTGGTCCAGGCCCGCGCCGAGCACGGCGATGGACGAGCCCAGGCCCGAAAGCCCCCCCAGATGGGCTTGGCGGTCGATGCCCTCGGCCAGGCCGGAAACCACGGTGATTCCCAGGGCGGACAGGCCGGTGCTGATGATCTCGGCTGCGCGCAGGCCCATGTTCGTGCAGGCCCGAGCCCCGACCACGGCCACCGACGGATTGCCCAACAGGGCCACGTCGCCCTGGCAATAAAGCAACAGGGGCGCGTCCGAAAGCTCACGCAGACGGGCGGGATAGCGCGGGTCGGCCCAGGTCAACCGCTCCATGCTCGCGGCGCGGGCCGCGCGGTATTCCGATTCAGCCGCCGGCCGCCATTCCTCGCGCAGGAAGGTCCGCGACAGGGCGGGGGCCAGAAGGCCGCGCGAGGTCCAGTTGGAGGCGTCGCGTACGGCGGCATAGGCCGAACCGTAGGCCCGCAGCAGGAGCAACGCCCGCCGCGACCCAATCCCCGGGCAATGCCGCAAGGCCAAGCTGGCGAAGAATTCCTGATCCGAGCCGGTGCTCACGGCGAGGCGTCATCCCCCCAGGGCCTTGAGCTTGACCCTCGCCGGGGAAGCCTCCTCGGAACGGGGGTATTCATCCAGCAGCGCCTTGAGGTAAAATACGGCGTTGGCCTTGTCGCCGGTGGCCTCGTAGGCCAGGGCGCTCTTGTACAGCGCGGCCGAAGCCTTGGGATGGCGGGGATATTTCTGCGTCACGTCCTTGAAAGAAAGAACGGCCTGCGTGTAATCCTTCTGAGCATACCACGTCTCGCCGATCCAGTAGAGGGCGTTGGGCGTCAGGGAGTTGTCCGGGTAGCGGGCCAGGAACTCCTTCAAGGCGTCGCGCCCCGGGCCGGGTTTGTCGGCCAGGACCAGCTTGAGTCCCCGCTCGTAGGCGTTCTGGATCTCCTTCGCCGAGGGAGCCCTGGCCGGTGCGGGAGCGGGCTTGGACGCGGATGAGGATTTCAGCGCCGGAGCGGCGGACTTGGACGGAGTCTGGGAGGAGGCAGAGACGGGAGGTTGGGTCCAGGGACGGGGCTCGGGGCTTCGGGCCACCGGGGGCTCGGCGGGAGCCAGACCGGCGGAGGCGGTTTGCTGGGCCTTGACCTCCTCCAGTTCCGTTTCCAGACGTTTGAGGCGTTCCTCCAGGCGGGATTCCAGATGCTTCAACCGGTCTTCCTGGGAGCGCTGGGCCTCCTGGAACTGGAGAAAGCTTTCCTCCAGACTGCGCAGACGCCATTCGGCGCTGCCGTCGACAGCGGGGTCGGACTTGGCCGCGCAACCGGCCAGAACCACGGCGGCCAGCACGCATGCGGTCAGAAGAACGGGTCGTGCCGCGAGCAGGAATTTCATCTTCCCTGCTCCATAGGCCATGCCCCGGCATTTTGCAAGGAAAGCGACGGGGTTCCCGTTGCTTCCCGAGCGCATCCGGCCTTGCCTCGAAGGCTGTTTTGAGGCAATACCCAGGCCAGCCGCGCAGGCGGCCCCCCGCCGGGGGTACTTTCGAGGGAGTCTTTTCGCGATGGCGGAACTGCAAGGAACCGTGACCATTCTCTCCAGCGTCCTGGCCCCGGCCTTTTTCGACGTCCTGGGATTGGCCGCCCTGGGCGCGCCCGTTCTGGCCGTGGCCTCGGAAATCCAGGGCCAGACGCAACGCAAGGCATTTCTGGACAAGTTCGCCCAGCACGTCTCGGCCATGGGCTTCGGCCTGCTGCTCCTCGTCCTGGCCGTGGGCGGAGCCGGCGCCGCGCTGGCCGCCGCACGCTTCCAGGAAATCATGGCCCGGCTGCACGCGCCGGGGTCTCCGCTGTACGCCTTTTATGTCGCCCTCGGCCTGACCCTGCTGACGCACGGGCTCTACCGCTGCACCTGGAGGCTGCCCAAGGGCGCGCACTGCGGCCTGGGCATCCTGGCCTCGCTCTCCTCGCTGGCCGCGATCCACGTCTCCCTGCCGGGGCTGCGCGGCTTCGCGCCCCTGTTGTCTCCCGAAGGGCGGGACACGAACCTCGTCGCCCTGCTCTTCCCCGGCCCGGGATCGCCGCTCTGGCCCTGCCTTGTCCAGTACGCGGCCCTCTCGCTGACCCTGGCGGGCGCCTTGGCCCTGCTCTTTCTCCTGCATCGCCGCGACCGCGACAACTACGGCCGTGACTACTACGCCTTCTCCATGCGCCGGGCCGCCCGCTGGGCGACCTGGAGCCTCGTTCCGGTCCTGGCCGCGCAGCCCTGGATGCTGTTCAGCTTGGAACCGGAGCTACGCGCCCTGGTTCTGGTTTCCTCGGTGGCCCTGCTCTGGGCCCTGGCCCTGGTGGTCATGCTGACCTGCTTGCTGCTCTGGCTGGCCGTGGCCCGCAGCGGTTCGCCGATGCGCCTCAAAGGCCTGATGATCGCGGCAGGCGGCGGGATATGGGTCTTCCACAGCCTGCTCCTGGCCGTGGCCGCCAACCTCTTTTTCTCCTGACCCAAACGCCCCGCGACGAAAAAGGCCCGCCCGGCTCAGCCGGGAGGGCCTTTTGTTCTTTCCGAGATGCGTTCAGCGGGCCAATTGCGTGGACAATGCATAGACCTCGTGGGGGTCGAGAATAAGGACCACCGAGCCGTCGCCCATGATCGTCGCGCCCGAGATGCCCTTGATGTCGAAGGTGTTCAGGTAGTGTCCCAGGGGCTTGATGACGATCTCCTGGCGCTCCAGAAGCCGATCCACCACTATGCCCAACCGACGGTCGTTGTCGTGGATGACCACCACGGGCAGTATCTCCCGGTTCTCCTCGTTGGCGGGCAGGTTGAGCAGTTCCGAAAGCTCCACGATGCCCAGGACTTCGCCGCGCAGAGTCACGGCCTTGCGCTTGTTCACGTCGGCCAGTCGTTCGGTCTCGATCTTGGTGGTCTCCGAGACCGCGTCCAGGGGGATGGCGTAGGTGTGGCCGTTGACCTGAACCATGAGGGCGTCGATGATGGCCAGGGTCAGGGGCAGGGTCAGGGTGATGCGCGTACCCTTGCCCACTTCGGAGTGGGTCTGGACGCTGCCCTTGAGGTTCTTGATGTTGGTCTTGACCACGTCCATGCCCACACCCCGGCCGGAGATGTCCGTGACCTTGTCCGCCGAGGAAAAGCCCGGGGCGAAGATCAACTCGATGGCCTCGCGATCACCCAGGGCCTGAGCCTCTTCCTGACTCATGAGCCCTTTCTTCACCGCCACCTTGCGCATCTTCTCGGGATCGATGCCCCGACCGTCGTCCTCAACCTCGATGGCCACGGAGTTGCCCTTGTGGTAGGCGCGCAGCCAGACATGACCAGTGGCCTTCTTGCCCGCTTCCGTGCGGTCCTGCTCAGACTCCAGGCCGTGGTCCACGGCATTGCGCACGAGATGCACCAACGGGTCGCCGATCTCCTCCACCACGCTCTTGTCCAACTCCGTCTCCTCGCCTTCCAGGATCAGCTCGACCTCCTTGCCGCTCTTGCGGGAGAGGTCGCGCACCAAACGCGGGAAACGGGAGAAGACCGTCTGCACCGGGACCATGCGGACCTTCATGATGGTGTCCTGCAGGTCGTCGGAGATGCGGGCCATGGCGTAGGTGGTCTCGGTGAGCTGCTGGGCCACCATATGCACTTCCTGCTGGCCCTCCTCCAAGGCTCTTGCCAGCATCGAGTACCGGTTGCGGTTGATGATCAGCTCACCGATGAGGTTCATGAGGTGGTCGAGCTTCTGGTGGTCCACCCGGATGGTGGTGGAAACCTTCTGCTTGCCCGCCTCCGCCGGGGCTGCCCGGCCATTGTCGGGCAGCGGCGGACCGGGATCGGGCCGGGGCGCGGGCTTGGACGCCGATTTCGGCGTCGGCTTGGGCGCCGGAGGAGCGGGCTTGGGCGCGGGAGCCGAAACAGCTGGAGTCTCCGCCGGCTTGGGCTTGATCTTGGGCTCGGGCTTCGGAGCTTCAGGCGCGGGCGGAGCGACCGGAGCGGCCGCCTGGCCGGCCTTGATGCTCTCCAGTTCCTTGAGCACCATGTCCCGCAGGATGGCGAACTCCTGCTCCAGGATGTCCAGCATCATGCCGAAGCCGATGCCGGACTTGCGTCCCTGATCCACCAGCTTGGCCGTTCGCTCCGCGTAGTCCCGCAACTCCCCGAGGCCCATGTAGCCGGAAGAGTTCTGGAAGGTGACCAGACTGCGGTACAGGCCGTCCACGTACTCGGTCTGACCGTCATCCTTGCGCAGGGCGTCCATGGCCAGGTTCACGTTCTCGATCTGCTGCCGGACCGTGGATTCGAACACAGCCACGTCTTCGGGGTCGTAGGCCGAAACGGAAGGTTCGACCTCGGTCGTGGCGGCTTCCGGTTCGGGTTCCGCCTCCACCTCCGGCTCGGATTCGACCGCGACGGACGGGACGGGCTCTCCGGCCGGGGCGGCGGCCTCCGCGCGCGACGGCGCGGCGACTTCCCCGCTCTCGGTGGCTTGGCGCAACAGAGCCACGAGTCCCGAAATGTCGGATGGCACCACCTGGCCGCTCTTCGCGTCCACCTTGCCGACCATGGCCTCGATGGCGTCCACCGCGGCCAGGAGCAGGTCCACGAGCCCCTGGCTCACGGCCATCTCACCCTTGCGGGCCCGGTTGAGCAGCGTCTCGGCCTCGTGGGTCAGGGCGTTCAGCTCACGAAAGCCGATGATGCCGCTGTTGCCCTTGAGATTGTGAAAATAGCGGAACGTGTCGTTGACCAGCCCGGCGCGGTCTCCCTCCTCGGACTCCAGGTCCAGGAGGGACTGATTCAGGTTGGCGATGATCTCTCCGGCCTCTTCCAGGAAGTCGGCCAAGTGCCCTTCACCCACAGTGGTCAGGGCATACGGGGTGGCGTCGAAATCGGGGTCGACCTCCACCTGGATCATGGGGCGGCGACCGTTGGTCTGGTCGGCGACCTCCTCGGAAACGCTTTCGGTTTCAAGCACCAGTTCCGGCTCGGTCTCGAACTCCGGTTCCGGTTCGGCATCAGGCTCTGCCCCGGCCTCGGCTCCGCCCGCTGGAGCGGCCCCGCCTTCCAGCGCGGCCTCAATGCGGGCGATGATCGGGGCGGTGTCCACGTCGCCCTCGTTGCCCTTGGTCTCCAGGCTCTCGACCATGGTGCGCAGGGCGTCCGTGGCGGCCAGGATGATGTCCATGATCTCGGCGGTCACGGCCATGCCGCCCTGGCGCAGTTCGTCAAGGATGTTCTCGGCCTTGTGCGCTAGGCTGTTGATCTTGTTCAGGCCAAGGAAGCCCGAGGCCCCCTTGAGCGAGTGCATGGGCCGGAAAATCTCGTTCAAGAGCCCCAGGTTGGTGGGATTCTTCTCCAACTCCAGGAGGTTCGGCTCGATGGTCTCGAGGTGCTCCTTGGCTTCAACGAAGAAATCCGCAAGTATTTCCGGATCCATGAATTCCTGACTCATCAGCTCCCCCATTCGGGTGCTTGTCGTCGGCCCCGGCCCGGGGTCATCGCCATGGACGTCCCGCGTCCCGGCGTCACACCTAGCCCAAGAGCATTTTCACGTTTCGGACCAGCTTCTCCGGTTGGGCCGGCTTGACCATGTAGAGATTCGCGCCGATGGCCAAGCCGATCTGGATGTCCTTGTCCTGGCCCTCGGTGGAAAGAACCACGATGGGGATATCCCGGTACGCCTCCTGCTCACGGATGGTCTTGATGAAACTCAAGCCATCCATGCGCGGCATGTTCACGTCCGAGACGATGAGATCCACCTGCTCGGAGGCGTACAACTTCTCCAGGCCGTCCAGGCCGTCCTCGGCCGTGCTCACCTTGAAGCCCTCCTTCTTGAGGATGAAGGCCACGAGATTCCGTACGGTCTTCGAATCGTCCACAATCAGAATATGTTTAGGCATCGGGGCCTCCTTCCCGCTTCAGCACGCCTTCCACCAGACGGTCGATGGACAGGATGCTCACCAACTTGTCCCCGTTCTTCAACAGTCCCATGAGGAACTCCGCGCTGTCGCCGAAATGGGCGGCCACGCCCCAGTCCACGTCTTCATGGCGCGCGCGGTACATGGTGGCCACGGACTGGATCATCAGCCCGACCTGCAACCCCCGGTGACGGCAAACCACGATGAAGCGGTCGTTTTCCCCGCTCTTGGATGGCAGGCCCATGAGGTTGCGCAGCCGCAACAGCGGCGTGACCTTGCTGCGGAGGTTGATGATTCCGGCGATGAAGCTGGGCGCTGTGGGCAACTTGGTCGGGGGCACGAACTTGATGACTTCCTGGATGACCATGATGGGCAGGGCGAACTCCCTGCCGTCAACGGCGAAGCTCACCAGCTGGACCTCGCTCATCTCGCGCACCCGGGCCTCGAAGCCAGCGTCCGTGCCCTCGTCTTCGGCCCCGGCGGCGGCCTTGGCCGCGAATCCCGGCAGCACGGCATCGCCGCGCGGGTCCACACGCGGGGTCGTGGACAGGAGGCGGTCCTGCTCCAGCCCCACATACTTGTCCAAGAAGGCCTGCTCGGCCTGGGACAGGGTTCCTCCGCGCTCCTCGCCCGGAAGTTGCACGTCCTCGATGAAATACGTCTCAGGTGTTTTCATGGCTCACGATCTCTTTCGCCAGTTGGCTGTATTCCAGTGCCCCCCGGGTGTCCGGGTCCAGTTCGAAGATCACCCTCCCCTGGGCGCAGGCGTCCCGGAACCGCGTATCCAGGTTGATCACCGTCTCGAAAACCCTCTCTCCCAGCTTGTCCCGCATGAGCCTCAGGATCTTCCGGCAGGCCGAGGCCCGCCTGTCGTGCATGGTCGCCAGAGCCATGAAGCGCACCGGCCTGGGCAGCACCTTGTTCAAGAGCCGGATCGTGTCGAACAGCAGCCGAATGCCGTAAAGCGCCAGAAAATCCGTCTGGATCGGGATGATCACCAGGTCCGAGGCCACCAGCGCGTTCACCAGGAGCACACCCACATGCGGTGGGCAATCCAGCAGAACGAAGTCGTAGCGGTCGCGCACCCGGGCAAGCGCCTGGCTCAAGATCAGGCCCTTGTTCTTGCGATCCTTGAGGTCCACCTCCAGTTCGGACAGCCGGATGTGTCCCGGCACGAAATCGAACACCAACCCTTCACGACGCTTGATGATCCGGTCCCAGACGTTCGCGTCGCCCTCTTCGGCGTGAAACAGGTCATAGGCCGTGTAATCCAGGTTCTCGGGATAGAAGGTCAGGTGTACCGAAGCGTTGCCGTGAGGGTCCAGGTCCATGACCAGAACCTTGCCGCCCTGACGGGCCAGCGCCGCTCCCAGGGTCAGGGCCGTCGTGGTCTTGCCCACCCCGCCCTTCTGGTTGGCCACGGCCAAAATCCTCGCTCCCAACATGTCCTCCCGGAGTCCGGCCCGCGCATCCGCCGGACTCAACCCTCCTTTTTGTAAATGATCGCGCCGGGATAATGTATCGGCTTGAAGGCCCTGGAAATGTTGTGCAGCGACTCCGAGTGCCCGATGATGAGGTACCCGCCGGGCAGCAGGTTGTCGTAGAAGGCGCCGATCACCTTCTTTTTCATCTCGTCGTCGAAGTAAATGATCACGTTGCGGCAGAAGACGATCTGGGATCGCTCCACGCGCTTGACCTGGGCCGCGTCGCTCAGGTTGATCTGGTGGAAGAGAATGAGCTTCTTGAGTTCCGGACGCACGTTGTAGAACGTGTCCTGCTTCACGAAATGCCGCCCCAGGATCTCCTTGGGCGTTGTGCGCAGGGTATACTCGTTGTAGACGCCGCGCCGAGCCGAGTCGAGCACCCGTTCGGAGAGATCGTTGGCCGTGATGCGCACGTCCCAGGTGGGCAGTTCGCCCTTGAGCACGTCCGCGATGATCATGGCCAGGGTGTAGGGCTCCTCGCCCGTGGAGCAGCCCGCGGACCATATCCGCAGCTTCTTCTGGCCGGACTTGCGCAGCGTGTCCAGCACCTCGGTCAGAATGTGTTCCTGGAAAACCTGAAGCTGCGGTGGGTTGCGGTAGAAGCTCGTTTCGTTGGTGGTGATCACCTCGAAAAGCCGGTTCAGTTCCTCCCGGCGGCCCGCGTCATATTGCAGGTAGTAATAATACTCCGAGAAGTTTTTCAGGTTCAATTGCTTGAGCCGATTCGCCAAGCGGTTTTCCAGAAGGTACTTGCGGTTGTCCGCCACGTATATTCCGCACTGCGCGTAGATGAAGTCGCGCAGTTGGGCGAACTCCGCATCGGTGACCTTGAGCTCCTTGCCCAAGGTGATGGTGCTTGAAAAAAGGGAAGACATCCGGCTCTATTCCCCCGTCTCGTGTTCTTCCTGAATCTTGGCGATGGAGGATTCCACGGCCTGCTGCAACTCCGGCTCCTCACTGGTGGAAACGTCCAGAAGGGCGCGGAAAGCGCTGGTGCCTCCGATGCTGCCCAGGGCCTCCACGGCCTTGAGCATCACCAGCCGGTTCGGGTTCACCAGCAAGGGCACGATGCGGGGCACGGCCTCGCGTTCCTTGTGAAAGCCCAGGGCGTCCAGGGCCCGGACCTTGACCCAGTCATCCTCATCGTCCAGGGCGCTCAGAAGGTAGGGGATGACCTCCTTGCGGTAGCAGCGGCCCATGAGATCGATGGCCGTGAGCCGCACCTCGCGGCTCTCGTCCTTCAGGCGGCCTTCCAACAGAGGCAGCCAAGCGTCGGACTCCCAGCACATGCCCGCGATGGCCTCCAGGGCAACCTTGCGGATATCCGGCACCTCATCTTCCAGGGCGGCCTTGAGAGCTTCCCAATGCTCGGCCTGGCCCATGCGCCCGAAGGCGTAGACGGCCATGAGCCGCTTCACCGGATCCTCGCTCCCGTAGAATTCACGGAAGCGCGCGTTGACGCGGGGGCCGCCGATGGCGATGCAGGCCTCGAGGCCGGCCTCCTTCACGTCGTCGTATTTATGTTCGAGCAGGGTGAAGAGACGGTCGGCGGCCTCTTCCAGATGCAGTTTCTGGCCCAAAAAGTAGGCCACGGACTTGATGACCTTGCCGTCTTCGTGCCTATCCAACACGTCCAAAAAAAATTGCTTGGCCGAAGGCCCGGCGGTCTTGGACAGGACGCCGAGAATCTGGCGCTGGAGATCCCGCCCATGCTTCCAAAAGGCGTCCATGAGCACCTGGGGGACGCTCGCGTCGTCCATATGCGCCAGGGCCATGACGGCCACCCGGGCCTCGTCGGCGTTGCCGGAAAGCAGGCCGGAGCGCAGGGCGCTGGTCAGGCCGATCTGGGCCAGCGCCCGCACGGTCTGCTGGAGGCGTTCCTGATCGCGGTCCGGGTCCAGCCGGCTGGCGATCTTGAGCACGGCCTCGGAGGCCCGTTCGCCGCCGACGAAGGCCAATCCCTGGATGGCCGCGTCCTGGACCTCCAGATCCTCGTCGTCCAGGGCAACGAGCATGTAGACCTTGAGATTCTCCCGCTCGTCGCGGGAAAGCAACTGCAGGGACTTGCCGCCGAGAATGCGGACCACGGCCTTGACGATCTTGTTGCGCAGCGCCGTGGGGGATTCCTCCAGGCGTTTGAGGAGCATGGGCACGGCCTTGATGTTGCCCATCTCACCCAGGGCGTCGATGATCATCGAGGTCACGAGGTCGGAGGTACGGGCCATGGCCTTGACCAGCGCCCCCACGGAACTGGAGTGTTTGATCTTGGACAGGGCCTCGATGACCGCGTACTGAACCCACTCCTCGTCCTCCATGGCCTTGTTCAGGCTTTCGGCGGCCTCGGGCCGGGCCAGGCTCCCCAGGCTCACGGCTGCCTGGTAGCGCACGTTGACCTCAGGATCCTTGAGCAGGGCCTCGCAAAGCACCTGCACGGCCGCCGGATTGTCCGTGGCGCCCAGGATGTCGGCGGCGAAGATGCGGATGTCGGCGTCGGGGTCGTGGATGAGCGGAATGAGCGCGGCCACGTCCTGAGAGGCCAACGCCCTCAGGATGTCCATGGCCAGGTTGCGCGCCGGGGCGTCATCCACCCGCAGCAGCGGGATGGTCACTTGAATGACCTTCTGCCCACCGATGGAACGCAGGGCCCGGTCGGCCGCCTCCTGGACGCCCAGGTTGCCGGATCGAAGCAGACCCGCCAAAAGCGGCACGGCATCCTCGCAACGGGCCTCGCCCGCCTCGAAGGCCGCCTCGCGCAGGACTTCGCTGTCGTCGCTCCCCAACCTTTCAATGATGCTCTTGCACTCCAGCATCGAACCCCCTCCGCCCCCCGTTCGTCGGGCTACTTGTAGAGGTTGCCGAGAATGGCTCCGGCCATGTCGTCGATGTCGACGATCTCGTCGGCCAACCCGGCATCCACGATGGCCTTGGGCATGCCATAGACCACACAGGTGGCGTCGCTCTGGGCCAATGCCCGTCCCCCCTTCTCCTTGAGCACCTTGACGCCTTCCATGCCGTCACTGCCCATGCCGGTGAGGATCACGCCCAGGGCGCGCCGCCCCACGGCGTTGGCCGTGGAGGTGACCAGCACGTTGGCCGAGGGCTTGTACAGGGCGTCACGCGGCTCGGGCGTGATGACCAGATCGATGCGGCTGACCTTCTGGTCCAGGACCAAGTGCTGGCCGCCGGGAGCCACGAAAGCCCAGCCGGGCTGAAGCCGGTCGCCGGTCTCGGCCTCCTTGACGCGGATCTTGCAGACTCCGTCCAGGCGCTTGGCGAAGGGACCGGTGAAGGCCGGCGGCATGTGTTGGGCGATGACGATGCCGGCCGGGAAGTCCGCAGGCAGGGCGGAAAGGATCTTCTGCACCGCGGGCGGGCCGCCGGTGGAAACGCCGATGGCCACCACGTCGCGCAACTGGGTTCCGCTGGGCCGGGTCACGGCTGGGCGGGGCGCCTGGACGGCCGGGCGGGCGGCCGCACGGGGCGCGAAATGGCGCATCTTGCGCTTGGCCACGGTCTTGACCTTGTTGATCAGGTCGTTCTCGATCTTGATGATGTCCAGAGAGACCTTGGACAACTGCTTGGGAATAAAGTCCACCGCACCCAGTTCCAGGGCCTTGAGCGTGGATTCCGCGCCCTCGGTGGTCAGGGAGCTGACCATGAGCACCGGACGGGGGGACTCCATCATGATGTGCCGCAGGGCCGTGAGCCCGTCCATGCGCGGCATCTCGATATCCATGGTGACGACGTCCGGATCGTGGCGCCGGACCATCTCCAGCCCCTCCTCTCCGTCGCGCGCGGTGGCCACCACCTCGATCTCGGGATCCTTCCCGAGCATGGTGCTGATGGCCTTGCGCATGAAGGCCGAGTCGTCACAAACCAGAACCTTGATCACTCGTTGCTCCTTTCCTCAAGGGTCGCGGGCGGCCCCCCTTCTCCGGGCGGCGCGTCGAACCCGCTGGGATCGTTGCCGATGCGGGCTGAAAAGCTTAAAGAATGTTGGCACATTTACAGGCGCTTGTCCATTAAATCCCCGCTGCCCCCACGCCCGCCGGGCATCGCGAGGCAAGTTATAACACTCGGGCCCCGGATCGAAAACCGCCCCTCCCGAGATTGGGGCCTTGCCTTTTGAAAATGATTCGGGTAAAGACCGCTTCTTCACTTCGGGATGTGGCTCAGCCTGGTAGAGCGCTGCGTTCGGGACGCAGAGACCGCGCGTTCAAATCGCGCCATCCCGACCAGAAAAAACAAGGGCCTTGCGGGTATTCCGCGAGGCCCTTTTTCTATCGGGCAACATGCTCGGGGATATGCCGCCTCCGTGCCGCATGCGGTCGCGCAACCTTTCGACTTTTTGTTCCAAGCATTACAACTCATTGACACGCATGAAGATCACTAATATTATCAAGCTTGTTGCAAATAGATGAGGATTGCACATGCGACACGTCCCGACGGCTTCCTTCCGCAGAGACCCGCTTGTCCTCCCGCTCATCGCCCCGCACAGGCCTCCGAGAACGAATCGTCGGCATCCCGGAGGCGCGGCGATGGGACAACACGACGTTGCAGAGGCATGTGCCTGATGGCCCTCCCGCGAAAGAACAGCCAGCCCCTCGGTGACTCCCTGACCACCCCCCTCTTTCAGGGATCCGTGGTCCTCCTGGTGATCGATCGGATCAAGCAGGCGCTGATCAATGACGAACTGAAGCCGGGGGATTATCTCCCTTCGGAATCCGAGCTGACACGCAACCTCGGCGTGGGGAAATCGAGCGTCCGTGAGGCCATCAAGATGCTCCAGGCCATGGGCATCCTCGAAGTCCGGCGCGGACAGGGCACGAAAATTCGGGAGCATCCCAGCGAGGATGCGCTCAACTCCATGGTCTTCCAGATGATTCTGGCCAAAGGCATCACCAAGGATATGCTCGACCTGCGCAAGATGTTCGAGCCCGCCTACACGGTCATGGCCATGGAGCGGGCCACCGAGGAGGATCTCCAGGATATCCGGCAGGCGCTCGAGGCGTTCGAAAAAGCCCTGACAGAGAGCAGGCAGGATTCCAGCTACGATCTCGCCTTTCACATGGCGATTCTGCGCGCCACGCACAATCCGCTGGTCATCCGCATCGGCGAAACCATGATGGAGTTGTTCGACGCCTCCATCGAAACGTCCATGCGCACCCTGCCCGAGGTGGCGCTGAAGGATCACAAGGCCATCTACAAGGCGTTCCTCGCGAGAGATGAGACGGCCATCCGCGAAGCCATCCGCGTCAGCTCGAAAAGCTGGGAAACGTCCCTGACGTATAAATAAGCTGCTGAGCTGCGCTCCGAAGCGAAGAGGAAGCCCGCCTCGCCGATATGGCGGGGCGGGCTTTTCCATTGGAAGCGAAGAACGGGGGTCAGACCGAGAAGGCTTCCCGCAAATCCTGGGAGGAATCGACCCCGGAGGCCAGAAGCACACTGAGCTTGATCCGCGCCTTGTGGCTGCTGTAATCGTGGCCCGCGATCACGCCGCGAGCCTGAAGATCGCGCACGCCTCCCGGGAAGTCGTACACCGGATGCACCCGCCCCTGCTCGCAGGTCGTGGTGATGACCACATGCACGCCCTTGTCCACGGCTCGCTGCACCGCGGTCATGAAGCGGGGAGTCACGTGACCGCGCCCCAGTCCTTCCAGCACGATGCCCGCCGCGCCGGAATCGGTGAGATAGTTGATGACATCACCGTCCGAGCCCAGGCTCGCCTTGACGATCTCCACCAGGGGAAAGGCCTTGGTCGGGACGTGGTGCTCCCGGCGCAGGGGTTTCTGGGAGAGAAAACACTGCCCTTTGTCCACATAGCCGAGCTGGCCGTAAGTGAAGGCGGTGAAGGCGTGCATATTGAAGGCGTGCATTTTTCTCACGTACTTGGCGCAGTAGACTCCCTCGTTGAAGACCACCAGCACGCCCAGTCCGGCGCAATCGGGACAGGCGGCGGCGACCACCGCGTCCCGGATGTTAGTGTAGCAATCCGTGCCCTCGTCGCTGGGTGCGCGCTGCGCCCCCGTGAACACGACGGGACGTCGGCAATCCAGCACCAAGTCCATGAAGTAGGAGGATTCCTCCAGGGTGTCCGTGCCGTGAGTGACCACGATGCCGAGGACATCCTCATCGGTCAGGCGCTCCAATATCTTGGCGCGCAGGATCATCAGCTTGCCGAAGTCCATGGCGTTGCTCGGCACCTGGAACACGGACTCCGCCTCAACCTCGATGTCCAAATCCAGTCGGTTCCTGTCCACGAGCTTTTCGCCCGGCATGGCGCCGGAGGTGAACAGTCCCGTCGCCTCGTTCCTCACGCTGGCGATGGTTCCCCCGGTGGTCAGGACAATGACTTTTCCCATATCGTCTCCCTTGCGGCTAAAGGAACAAGGTGATCAGTTGCGGAACAAAGGCGAAGACCACCAGCAGGACGATGTACACCAGGAGGTAGGGCAGGATGTCCCGGACCACGACCTCCAGTTTTTCCTTGGCGATGTTGCAGGCGATGAAGAGGTTCAGCCCCACCGGCGGGGTGAATTGCCCGACGGCTAGGGCGATGATCGTGTAGACGCCGAAATAGACCGGATCGATCTGCATGGCCTGCACCACGCCCATGATGGTCGGCACGAACAGGACCAGGGCGGCAACGTTGTCCAGGAACGTGCCGATGATCAGCAGCATGAGCAGCACGATGAGCATCACGACGACCTTGCTGTCCGTGACGCCCATGAGCATGGCCGCGAAATGCTGCGGCACCTGCTCGGCGGTGATGATGTAGCCGAACAGGTTGGCCGTGCCCATAAGGAACATGATCAGGGCGGCGTTCTCGGCCGTGCCCTTGAATATCCGATACAGGGATCTGAAGGTCAGGGTCTTGTAGACGAGGAACCCCACGAGCACGCCGTAGAGGCAGGCCACAGCGGCCGATTCCGTGGCAGTGAACATGCCGGAATAGATGCCGCCGAGAATGATCAAGGGCATCAGCAAGGCCAGTGTGCTGTCCTTGATGACCCGGACCATGTCCTTCGTGGACAGCACTTCCTCGCGGACGAAGCCTCGGCGTCTGGCGATGACGTAGTTCACCGCGATCAGGGCGATGGAGATCAGGATGCCCGGCACGATGCCGCAGAGGAACATGTTGCCGATGGAGACGCCCGCGATGACGCCGAAGACCACCATGGTCAGGCTCGGCGGAATGATCAATCCCAGAGCCCCGGAGGCGGCGACCACGGCCGCTGAATAGGAACGGCTGTAGCCCCGCTTGATCATCGAGGGTATCATGATCGAACCGATGGCCGCCGTCGTGGCCGGGGCCGAGCCGGAGATGGCGCCGAAGAACGCCGAAGCCCCGGTCGTGATGTGCGCGAGTCCTCCGGGGTAGCGCCCCACCAGCATCGCCGCCAGAGCCACGAGCTTGTCCGATATCTTGGCCTCGGCCATGATGTTGCCGGCCAGCAGGAACAAGGGAATGGCCATGAACGGGAAGCTGTTGACGCCGTTGAAGACCTTCTGCGGCAGAATGAGAAACGGCAGATGGCTCCCGAAATGCAGCGCGGCGAGCGAGGCGACGCCGAGTGATATGGCGATCGGAACTCCGATCACCAGCAGCATGAAAAACGCGATGAACAGAATCGAGACCATGTCTCTCTCCCGATTTTTTATGTCAGCGGGGACATTGCCTTCATTTCTTCATATCCCGCATCATGTGCTCGAAAATGTACAGAATTGAGATCGCTGAGCAGAGCGGGATGGAAAAGACAACATATCCCAATGGAATTCCTGATGCCGGAGACATCTGCAGCATGGAGCGCAGCGTCAGCTTCCAGCCCTCCTTGAGGAGGACGATGAAGAAGAAGAGCATGAAGCAGTAGCTGACCTGGCGCACGGCGCAGGCGACGCGCGGCGGGAGAATCCCGACGAGCGCATCCACGGCGATGTGCGTCTTGTTGCGCACGGCGATGGTGCAGCCGAGCATCACCACGTACACCATGCTGTAGATGGACAATTCCTGCGTCTCGGAAAGCGGATGGTTCAGGACATAGCGGAAGAAGACCTGAACCACGACCAGAACGGTCATGAACGCAAGCGATATGGCCGAGAGGTTTCTGATGAACTCGTTGAGCTTTTCAAGCACTTTCATCATCGACTCCTTATCCTTCCGCCGCCGGAAGACGGCGTAGGCCCAGGCGGGTCAGTCCGCCAGAAGGGCCTGCAACACGGCGTCGCCCATGGCGTCCGTGCCGTGGGAACCGCCCATGTCCCGAGTGCGGACGGCGCCCTGGGCGAGAACCGAACGGACAGCCACGCCGATGCCTTCGGCGGCGTCCTTTTCCCCGAGGAAATCGAGCATCATGCGCACGGACTCGATGCTGGCGATGGGATTGACCACGTGCTTGCCCGTGTACTTCGGCGCCGAGCCGTGAATGGGCTCGAACATTGAGGGGAATTCCCGTTCTGGGTTGATGTTGCCTCCGGCGGCGAATCCCATGCCGCCCTGAAGCATCGCCCCGAGGTCGGTGATGATGTCGCCGAAGAGGTTGGAGGCCACGACCACGTCGAACCACTCGGGCTTCTTGACCATCCACATGGTCATGGCGTCCACGAGGGCCTTGTCCGTGGCGATGTCCGAATGCCCGGCGGCGACCTCCTGGTAAATCTTATCCCAGAAAACCATGGAGTAGTTGAGCGCATTGGACTTGGTGCAATTGGTCACCATGCCCTTGTAGCCGGCCTGCTTGCGCTGCTCGGCCAAGTCGAAGGCGTAGCGCATCACGCGCTCGCAGCCGCCGCGCGAAAAGATTCCGGTCTGCAGGGCGAACCCATCAGGCTCGTCGATCTTGAAGAAGGCCCCCGCGCCGCTGTATTCCCCCTCGTTGTTCTCACGCACAACGACGAAATCGACGGTTTCCGGCGTCGCCGTACGCACCGGCGTGGACACGCCGGGATAAAGCCGGATCGGGCGGAGATTCACGTACTGTTTGAATCCCTTGCGAATCTCGAGAAGCATGGTCAGCGAAACGTGGTCCGGCACCTTGCTCTCATCGCCGACGCACCCCAGAAAAATGGCGTCGAACCCTTTGAGGATGTCCAGCGCATGCTCCGGCATCATCCGGCCGTGCGCGAGGTAGTGATCGCACCCCCAGTCAAAGCGCTTGGAGGCCGCGGTGAAGCCGTATTTATCGGCCGCCGCCTTCAAAATCTTCTCGGCCTCATCCGAAATTTCCGCACCGACGCCATCTCCGGGAATGATCGCGATCTCGTAATGCATCTCTGAATCCCCTTGTTTTGCTCCGGGCTGAATGACAGTCTTCCATGCCGCGCCGACACGACGCGACCGGCGTCCGGGGAACGATGACGCTCCCCGGACGCCCCCCTGACGCCGCCAAGGGCGGCGCTCACTTCTACTGCAGGGTCTTCTCGATATCTTCGATGATGGATGCGTCCAGCTTCTTCTTATACGCGGCGATCACGGGCTTGACCTTCTCGCGGAAGGGCTTCTTGTCCACGTCGATGACCTCCATCCCATGCGCCTTCACTTCCTTCCACTGCTCGGCCTCAAGCTCCTCGACCATCTTCGTATGGACCGGGCCGAGTTCACGGGCGGTTTCAAGAATGGCCGTCCGGTATTCCTGGGGCATGCCGTCCAGCAACGCCTTGTTCATGATCAACGGCGAGGCCATGTGGATGTGCCCGGTCCGGGAGGCGTACTTCTGCACCTCATAGAACTTCTGCGTCAGGATGTGCGCGGGCGGGTTTTCCTGTCCGTCCACCGTGCCCAGCTGAAGGGCGGAGTAGAGCTCGCCGAAGGAGACGACCGTGGGACCGGCCCCCAGGGCCTTGAAGGTCTCAACGAAGACCTCGCCTTCGGGCACGCGGATCTTCATGCCCTTGAGGTCGTCCGGGGTCTTGATGGGCCGCTTGTTGTTGGTGACGTGCCGCATGCCGTTTTCCCACCAGCCGATGACCACGGCTCCGTGCGGCTCCAACTCCTTGGCCAAGCGAGCGCCGATGGGGCCATCGAGCACCTTGCGCACGTCGCTCAGGTCATTGAACAGGAACGGCAGGTTCAGGATGCCCATGTTCGGCACCCAGTTGGAAAGGACCGTGTCCGACGCCAGCACCATGTCGTGGGTTCCGACCATGACGCCCTCCACGGACTCCAGCTGCTTGCCGAGCTGGTCCGCGGGAAACACGTCGATCTGCACCTTGCCGCCGGTCCGCTCCGCCACCTTCTTCGCGAACAGGGTGCAGATGGTCTGGTAATGGTGCGAGGGAGCGCCCGTATGGCCCAGTTTCAGGCGATACGAGTCAGCGGCCTCGGCGCCGCCGGAAAAAGCCAAGCCAAGAAAGGCCAACGACGCCAACACGACAATCATTTTTCTCATGGGACATCTCCTCTCCGCTGATGGTTGCCTCTTCCATTGTCGCCGCCCCGCCGCCGCGTCACGTCCCGACGCGGGCCAGGGCTGTCTTCCCGAGCATGATACACGGTTCGGTGAACCCTACGTCGTAAGACCTCCGACGTCAATATATATGCCAGCAGACATCATATGTTTAATGTTTCTTTTTTCCCGCCGCGGCAACATCCGACAGTCACTGAAAACCACCATTTCGTGTCGCGTTGGACTTCCACACGACGCCGTGCCAGATGTCATACGGCCTCCCGCGTCCGAGCCCGCGACGGGCTTGGGCCAATCGGCGCCCGGAATTCGACATGCGCACCGTCCATCTGCCTCCAAATCCATCCACTCCACCGCCTGCCAGGATCGCGGCCGGCATGGCGATGTCACGACGTGCGGGCGGCTCCGGTCACGTCGCTAAGATCGCACGCACGCCGCCTGCCGTCGGCTTCGGAACCCGACTGTTCAGGGACAGACGCTTCAAGGTCCTGTCATGCTGATGGGCGACGAAAAAACACGCGCGTCGACACGCGACCACAGGGGCCTGTCCGCCCGTCTGGTCAAGCGCCTGGAACATTTCTCCATCGACCTGGATCTCCGCTGCCCGGCCGGACGCCTGCTGGCCGTGGTCGGCCCCTCGGGGGCGGGCAAGACGCGGCTGCTGCGCTGCATCGCCGGGCTGGAGCAGCCGGACGAAGGCCGCATCCTGGTGGACGGGGAATGCTGGCTGGACACGGCCGCGCGCCGCCGCCTGCCGCCGCAGCGCCGTTCGGCGGGCCTGCTCTTTCAGGAATACGGTCTCTTCCCGCACATGACCGTGCGCGAGAACGTGACCTTCGCGGCCCATCCGGCCTGCGACGTGGACGGCCTGTTGGAGACCTTCGGCATCGCCCCGCTACGCTCCCGCAAGCCCGCCGCCCTCTCCGGCGGCGAACGCCAGCGGGCGGCCCTCTGCCAGGCCATCGCCCGTCGCCCCCGGCTTCTGCTTTTGGACGAGCCCTTCTCGGCCCTGGACATGGAAAACCGCTTCGCCCTGCGGGCGGAGCTCCTGCGTCTCAAGGACGCCTGGGACATCCCCGTGCTCTACGTGACCCACGACCTGGCCGACGCCCTGGCCGTGGGCGACGCGATCCTGGCCCTGCGGGCGGGCCGTTCCGATCCGTCCTGGCTCGAACGTCAGACCGGGTTGTTGCGACGCGACCAGGACCGTCTGCGCGCCCGGCTTGATCCTCCGTCCTCAGTCCCTCTCCTTACCTCATCCGCGACAACAAGGAGCCGCCCATGAAACGATTGCTCATTCTGCTGTCCCTCTGTTTCGCCCTGGCCTGCGGGCAGGCCTTCGCCGCCGAAACCCTGACCCTGGCAGCCGGGGCCGGGTACAAGAAAATGGTCGAGGATCTGAGCGCGGCCTTCGAAAAAGAATCCGGCATCAAAGTCGAGCGGCTTTACGGCAACATGGGCCAAATCACCGGCATGGCCCGGGAGAGCGGTAAGATCGACATCGTGGCCGGGGACAAGCGCTATCTCGACGGCACGGACTTGGCCTTCACCGGGGAGACGGCCATCGGCAAGGGCCGCCTCGTGCTGGCCGTGGCCAAGGGCGCGCCCATGGCGAGCCTGGAGGATCTGACCAACCCGGCGGTCAAGCGCGTGGCCATGCCCGACGCCCAGAAGGCGATCTACGGTCGCGCCGCCGACGAGTACATGGACTCGGCCAAACTGCGCGACGCACTCAAGGACAAGCTCATCGTCGTGGCCACCGTGCCCCAGGTTTCGGCCTACGTGCTCAGCGGCGAGGTGGACGCGGGCTTCATCAACCTCACCGACGCCCTGGCCATCAAAGACAAGGTGGAACGCATCCTGACCGTGAACGAGGCCGCCTACAAGCCGATCCTCATCGTGGCCAAGCCCCTGGCCCAGGCCCCGCACGCCAAGGCGCTGGAACGCTTCATGGCCTTCCTCGGCACCCAGGCGGCCCGGGACATCGCGGTGAAGCACGGTCTCTAGCGACGGGACATGGCGATCTGGAGCGCGCTGGCCGGCGAGGACGCCCTCGGGCCGATCTGGCTCAGTCTGCGGGTGGCTCTCGTCAGCCTGCCGCTCTTCGCCGTCTCCGGCGTGATCCTGGGCTGGCTGCTGGCCCGAAGGCGCAACCGGCTCACCGCCGCGTTGGACTTTCTGGTCTCCCTGCCGCTGGTCTTCCCACCCATCGCCACGGGCTTCCTGCTGCTCCTGGCCCTGGGACGCCGCAGCCCCGTCGGCCAGGCGCTCCAGTCCATCTTCGGCCTGGAGCTCATCTTCAGTTTCTGGGGCGTGGCCCTGGCCTCTTTCGTGGCCGGGCTGCCGCTGGCCGTCAAGCCGGTCCAGACGGCCATCCGCGCCGAAACACTCCAGCTCGTGGACGCGGCTTACGTGCTCGGCAAATCGCCGCTGACGACCTTCTTCCGGGTGGTTCTGCCGAACATCAAGGGCAGCGTGCTCGTGGCCGTCTTCCTGGCCTTCGGCCGTTCCCTGGGCGAGGTCGGGGTGACGCTCATGCTCGGCGGCAACATCGTGGGCAAGACCAACACGGTCTCGCTGGAAATCTACAACGCGGTCTTCACCGGGGACTACGACCGTGCCCTGGCCCTGACCGCCCTGCTCGGCGGTTGTTCACTGGCCATGCTCTGGCTCGTACGGCGGGCGGGAGGTGGACGGAGCGAAAGCGGCCGTTGAGCATGTAGGAGAAAAGGAAACGACGTTCCCCGGGGGGGCCGGGGCGCGCAACCGGCTACTCTGAGCAGGCTCCGTGGGCGCCGCAGAGCAGACTCAGGCGTTGGAGCACGTCGGTGCAATGCCCGTTGAAGTCACAGGAAAGGTGGTGAAAGCTCTCGATCTTCCGCAGGAGATCCTCGGGCAGCGGCTCGGCCAGGGAGCAGTACGCCTCGAATTCCTCGTCCGTGACGTGCTCGACCCAGTCGAGCAGTTCATAGACGACGTCCTTGATCCCCAGCAGCTTCTGGATGGCTTCGATGCGGTGCATGAAGTGCTCCTCCACCGCCCAAAAGGAGGGCGGGCCCAAAGGGCCCGCCTCGCGCACCCGAAGGACGGCCCTTCGGGTGTCAGCCTTACCTCAAAAAAGGGGCTCGGGCAACTAATTCACGGCCTTCTTCAGTTTTTTGCCGACCGTGAACTTGACCACCTTGCGGGCGGCGATCTTGATGGGCTTGCCCGTCTGCGGGTTGCGGCCGGTCCGCGCGGCCTGCTTCTTCACGGCGAAGGTGCCGAAGCCGGCCAGCTTGATCTTGTCGCCCTTGGACAGGGCCTTGAACATGATGCCGATGATGCCGTTCAGGGCCCGTTCGGCGGCGGCCTTGGAACTGAGACCAGCCTTGGTTTTCAGCTTCGCGACCAGATCAGCCTTCGTCATGTTTCCTTCTCCTTTCCTAGATGTCGTCCCGTTCCCATGAGGAAACCGGCCACGGGCCGCTCTCCCCTGCGCTCACGCTCCCGCCTTCCCATGCCGGGAAACGTGGCGTCCTCTTCGCGCCTGCCCGGGCTCGCCGGTCAGGCTCCGGTTCGGTTCCCGCGAAAAAGGGTTTTACGCGCGGACCCCGTTCCATGCGTCCTTGCCGAGGTATCGGCCGGAAACCCTGGTGACGCGGAGGTTCGCGCGGCCGAAACCCGTTTGTCTTAGAACTACGGTGAAAACGGGAGTATTGTCGATGGGGAGAGTTCCCAATTCACCTGGGGAAATCTCCCGGATCGCGGGCTTGGGGAGCCCCGGGAGGAAATCAGCTGGACCAGGCGTCCAGATCGATGAGACCGATGCGGGCGGCGTAACGGATGAGTTCCACGGTATTCTGGAGACCCAGCTTGCGCATCAGGTTGGTGCGATGGTTCTCCACGGTCTTGGGGCTGACGAAAAGGTGCTTGGCCACGTCCTTGGCCGAAAGTCCCTCCGCAAGCAGGCGCAACACTTCCTGTTCACGAGTCGTGAGGGTCTGGTAAGGCTCCACCGCCGCCCGCGACTCACCCTCACGGGTCAGCAGCTTGGCCACCACCTCGCGCGACAACGCCCCGTCCAGGAAGACGTCTCCCCGGCTCAGTGTCTCCAGGCCGGAAAGCAGGCTCTCGGTGGCCGACTCCTTGATCATGTAGCCCATGGCCCCGGCCTGGAAGGCCTCCACGATGTAGTCGGCCTTGGAATGCATGCTGATGACCAGAAAACGCGTCTGGCTCAAGTGCGGCCGCAGTTCGCGGATGACGCACAGGCCGCTCTTGTCGGGCATGGAGATGTCCACGAGCATGATGTCGGGGCGAAGCGCGCGGGCCAGTTCCAGTCCCTCGCCGGCGCTTCCCGCCTCGCCGATCACCTCGAAACGGGCGTCACGGCCGATTATGGTCTTGAGCCCTTCGCGGAACAGGGGATGATCGTCAACGATGAGAATCCTCTTCCGTGTCTCCATCTGCCCTCCTGGCGCATGGAATCTCCACCACCAACCGCGCCCCCTTGCCCGGACTGGACAGGATCCGCAGACGCCCCCCCAGGATGTGGGCCCGCTCGGCCATGCCGCGCAGCCCCATGCGGTTCTCACCCTCGGCCGCGGCCAGGACCGTCTCCGGGTCGAAGCCCACGCCGTCGTCCTCCACGCGCAACAGAATGTGCGGATGGGAGGATACGATGCGCACCCGGGCGCTTGCCGCGCCCGAATGCTTGCCCACGTTGGTCAGTCCTTCCTGGATGATGCGGAAAAGGTTGACCTCGACACCGCTTTCCAGTTCCATATTCTCCATCCCGGCCGAGGAGAAGTCAACAGCGACGCCCGTTACGCCGCTGAAGTCCTCGCAGTACTGGGCCACGGCCCGCACCATGCCGAGTTGGTCCAGGGACGGAGGCCGCAAATCGTAGGCGATCTCGCGGACCGCGCCCACCGTGTCCTGCAGCGTCCGACTGATCAGGGAAGCACGTTCCCGGGCCTCGGGGCTGACCAGCCTCGGCCCGGCCAGCAAGGTTTCCAGCAGTATCTTGAGCGAGGTCAGGTTCTGGGCCACGTTGTCGTGCAGATCGCGGGCGATGCGGCGGCGCTCGGATTCCTGCACCTCCAGCATCTGGCGCGTGAGGGTGCGAATCCGGGCGTTGGCCTCGCGCAGTTCACTGGTCCGCTCGCTCACCCGCCGCTCCAGATCCTCCTGGATCGACTCCAGGGCCATCTGGGCCAGCTTGATCTCCGTGATGTCCGAATGGGTGCCCACGATGCGCAGGGGACGGCCGTCGGAATCCCGCTCCATCACGCTGCCGCGCGACAACACCCAGCGCCAACGCCCCCGGCTGTCGCGGATGCGGAATTCCGCCCTGTAGGCAGGAACCCGGCCCTCCAGATGGTCGCGCAAGGCCTCCAGAACCTGGGCCTTGTCCTCGAAATGGATGAGACTGCCCCAAAACACCTGGGCCGCGTCCACCTGACCCGGCTCGAAGCCCAGGAGCCGGTAATAGCTGTCGCTGAAATAGGTCTCGCCGGTCTCCAGGTCGTGGTCGAAGACGCCGTCGGAGGTGGCGTCCAGAACCATACGCAGCCGGGTCTCGCTTCGGCGCAGGGCGTCGCGGGCGCGCTGGTGCTCGGTGACGTCGTGGAACACGCCGACGTAGTGCGTGACGCGGCCCTCTGCGTCATGCAGGGAGTCGACAGCGGCCCAAAGGGTCACCGAGGAGCCGTCCCGACGTTCGAAAACGACCTCACCCCGCCACTGCCCTTCCCTTTCAAGGGTGGCGAAGATCACATCGCGCAGAAACGACGCCGTTGCCGGACTGCACGCCCGCAACAGGCCGTGGGCCATGAATTCCTGGTTGTCGACGCCCAGGATGCGTGCGTGCGCTCGATTGGCGTACACCGGACGAAAGGCCGCATCGCGGATGGCCATGCCGTCGCTGGAATCCTCCACGGCCTTCTGGAACAGCCGCATGCGTTCCTCGGTCTCCCGGCAGGCAATCGCGAAGCGGCTCACGCCGCGCAGGGCCACGACGGCCAAACCCATGCCCGCAAGAAGCGCGGCGGCCATCACCCACCACCAGTCTCCCGGCCGTTCCCAGAGCAACCACGCCGCGCAGCCCCCCCAGAGGAGGAAAAGCGCGCTGGAGGCGGTTACGGCCGCGCGTAGCGGAAGTCTTCTCTTCATGCCCTGCTCCATGAACGCCCGATCACTGGCCGAGGACCACTCGACGGCCATATAGCAATGGGACAAAGCCGTTGACAACCATTCCGCCACCCCAGGTTCGTCTTGCATTTCCCAGGGATTGTCCGCATAGTCCGGAGTTGGAGAGAGGAGCCCGACCCCCTCCCCCCACGAGCCATGAGCGACCTGAACATGCCCGAATACAAGGTCTCGGTGGACCAACTCCGCCCCGGGGTCTTCGTTCGCCTGGAAAAGGTCAACTGGTTCAACCATCCCTTCCTCTTTTCCAGCTTCAAGATCAGGACGCTGGCCGAACTGGAGGTTCTGCGCAGCCTGGGCGTGACCGAGGTGATCTGCGTCCCGGAGAAAAGCGACTGTCTGCCGGGACCGGCCGAAGCCGCGCCCCAAGCCCCAGCGGCGGCCGATCCCGGGAAAAATCCGGCCGCGGACGCCCTCTGGCGGGTGAAAAACGAACGCATCGAGCGCCTGCGTCAGAAGAAGCTGCGCATCGCCGAGTGCGAGGAGCGTTACGCCGCCTCCCTCAAGGACATCGCCCAGATCATCCAGGGACTGTCCCGGGGCAACTCCCAGTCCGTGCAGGACGCCCTGGCCTTCGTGGAACGCATGGCGGATCATTTCCTGCGCGACACGGAATCCACCCTCCAGCTCATGAATATCCTACCCCAAGGGGAGCGCACTTACTCCCACGCCCTGAACGTGGCCGTGCTCTCAATGATGACCGGGCGCGACGCGGGTTGCTCCGCTCGGGAACTGACCAGCCTGGGCATGGGCGCCCTGTTCCACGACATCGGCAAGACCAGGATCGAAAAACGTGTGCTGCGCAAACGCGGCTCCCTGACCAAGCCGGAACGGGAACTGCTGGAGCGCCATCCCCAATACGGCCAGGAAATGCTGGAGGCCATCCCGGAATTTCCCCGCGAGGGGCTGGACGTGGTGCGGCAGCACCACGAGCGCATGGACGGCTCGGGCTACCCGAGCGGCCTGTCCGGGGCGTCCATTGATCCGGGGGCCCGTATCGTGGCCATCGCCGACATCTACGACAACCACTGCAACCAGCCCGACCCCGAGGACTCCTTCACGCCCTACCTGGCCCTATCCTACATGTTCACCCAGCAGAAACACCTGCTGGACAAGGACATGCTGGCCCTGTTCATCCGCTGTCTGGGCGTCTACCCGCCGGGCACGGTGGTCCAACTCTCCAACGGAGCCATCGGCATGGTCATGGCCGTGAACCCGGAGAACCAGCTTTGCCCGAGCCTCGTGCTCTATGATCCGCAGATTCCGAAGAAGGAAGCCCTGATCATCGACCTGGCCGAGGAGCCCGACCTCAGGGTGGAGAAAAGCATCCGACTCAAGCATCTGCCCCAGGAAATCTTCGACTACCTGAGCCCGCGCACCCGCATCACGTACTACGTGGAGCCCGACGGCCCCGGACGTTGATCCCGCCGCGCCGCTTTCCCCCGCTCCCGCTCTTCTCGCCGCCTCGGCTCAGCAGTCGGCTCACGCATTCCACCAGCTGCCGCTTGAGCATGGGTTTCATGATGCAATCCGCGATGCCCAGGGACCGAAGGTGTTCGTAGGAAAGCCCCTCGCTGAAGCCGGTGCAGAGCACGATGGGAATATCCGGCCGAATGCGCAGGATCTCCCTGGCCAGTTCCACGCCGGTCATGTTCGGCATGGTCTGGTCGCTGAGCACCAGATCGAAGTCGTCGGGCCGGTAGCGGAACGCCTCCAGGGCCTCCACGCTGCTCGTCCGGGCCACCACCTCGAAGCCGAAGCCCTCGAGCATCTCCCGGCCGATGTCCACCAGGGGCTTCTCGTCGTCCACGAAGAGAACCCGGCCCTTGACCGGCAGGAGCACGGGCTCCTCGGCCGCCTCGGGGCGCTCCAGGGTTGCGGCGCGGGGCAGAAAGACGTGGAAAGCGGTCCCCTGCCCGGGCTCACTCGTCACGCTCACCGCGCCGTCATGGCGTTTGACGATGCCATGGACCACGGCCAGCCCCATGCCCGTGCCCTCTCCAGGCTTCTTGGTGGTGAAGAAGGGATCGAAGATGCGCTCCTGCACCTCGGGCGGCATGCCGTGGCCGGTGTCGCTCACCGAGAGCCGCAGGAAGAAACGGGCGTCGCCGAGCCCTTCCGCCGGGACCGGCCCTCCCGGCTCGTCGGCGTCGGCCAGGGCCACGGTCAGGATTCCGCCTCCTTGGCGCATGGCATGGGCCGCGTTTGCGCAGAGATTGAGCAGAATCTGATGCACCTGGGTGGGATCGGCCAGAACCAGATCTTCGCGGGCTCGCAGGTCCGTCCGGATGGCGACGTTGGCGGGCAGGCTGGAGCGCAGGAGCTTGAGGGCCTCCTTGATCAGGGGGCCGAGCTTCAGGCTCTGTCGCTCCTGTGGACCCTGGCGGCTGAAGTTGAGGATCTGGTCCACCAAATCCCGGGCCCGGCTGCCCGCCGACAAAATCTCGCCCACCCGCCTCTCCAAACCTGGATCGTTGCCCGCGCGGCTGAGTACGATCTCGGCGTAGCCCATCATCACGCCAAGGATGTTGTTGAAATCGTGGGCGATGCCCCCGGCCAGCGTCCCCAAGGCCTCCATCTTCTGGGCCAGACGCAGTTGATTTTCCAGGGCGCGACGCTCGGTGATGTCGTAAAAATAGCCTCTGATTTCGCGTAGTTCACCGTCACTCCCCAGAACCCCGTCGAAGCTGCCGATGAGAAAGACCGGTTCCCGGCCGCGCCCCCGATAGACGAGTTCCAAGTTGCGCAGCCTGCGACCCGAGCAGGCCAAGTCCAGCAGCGAGGCGGCGTCGCCGCGCTCGAACTCCAGGGAGCTGAAGTCGAAGCCCCTCGCCTCACGCGCCGAGGCGTAGCCGAAAAGATGGGCGAAGGACTCGTTGCAATCGAGAATGGCGCCGTCGGGTCCAGCCACGAAATTGCCGGTGATGTCCTCCTCGAAGAGCACGCGGTAGCGCTCTTCGCTCATGCGCAACCGGGCCATGACCTCGGCCCGCTCGGCGATGTCCCGGCGCAATTGCTCGTTGGCCCCGTTCAACTCCCGGGTGCGTTCCTCGACCCGCTGGAGCAGCGTTTCATTCAATTCGCGCAGCTTGTTCTCGGTGTGCCACTTGCTGCACAGGGAGATGGCCAGCTGGCGCAATTCCTGGGCCCGGAAGGGCTTGTGCAGGAAGAGGAGCTTCTCGGGCGGGGGAATGCGCAAATTCAGTTCGCGCAAGGTCACGTCGGCGTAGGCCGTGACCATGACGATTTCCACGTTCTGGTCCATGCCGCGCAGGCGCTCGGCGGCCCAGACGCCGTCCGGCCCCTCGGCCAGGCGCACGTCCATGAGGGCCACGGCGAACGGCCTGCCCTCGGCCTGAGCCTCCCCGGCCCGGGCCACGGCCTCTTCGGCCCGGGAGCAGAGCGTGACCTCGAAGCGCGGCCGATCCTGCCCCGCGTCCGGCGTCTCGCCGGGCCGGGAAAACAGGGCTTCCAGCACGGAGGCCTCCTCGGCCTCCACACAGAGGATGTCGCGGTAGAGGGTGAGCATGCCCGGCTCGTCGTCCAGGGCCAGCACGCGGTAGACGGTCTGCCCGTCAACGGACAAGGCGGCGCTCCTTTGTTCGATGGTCGGCCCCCCGCCGGGGCGGGATTCAGGCCGAGAATAGGGCATCGCCGGGAAAAATGGAAGCGTGGGAAGATCCGGCCCGCCCCCGGAACGCGCGCGGCCGGGGGGACGTACCGCGCGCCAGGGGCGGGCCGGGGGGGGAGAGACGTGTCAGAGTCCGGCCAGGACAGGGGCCGCGCCCAGCACATGTTCCCGGCGATACAGGGCGGCGTGATCCAGATGCAGGGCCAGGAGCAATTCCGGCCGGGCTTCGGCGGCTTCGTGGGCGCTGGCGTAGCTGCCCGCCAGAACCCGATACCAGACGCCCCGCTCGGGGATGTCCGCCCGGCAAACGTCGGCCGCGATGCCCTGGCCGCGCAACCGTTCCACATAGCGTCGCGCGTCGGCCTCCTCCTTCCAGGAGCCGACATGCACCCCCCAGGGCGCGGCCGCTTGCGGCGCGGTCTCGTGGACTTCGGGTCGAGGCTGCTCCGGCCGCTCACCCTGGGTCCGGGGCAACACGTCTCCGGCCGTGGGCACGGGCACGGACGAGCGCACGGTCTCGCCCAGCCCGGCGCCGCTGTCGGCGGGCAGGCCGGACTCCTTGAGCGGGACCGCGACGCGCGGCCGGGCCGGAACCTGTGATGAGACGGCCGCCGGAGCCTGATAGGACGCGGGCACGGGCTTGGCCATCGTCGCGGCGGGGCGGATCGCCGGGGGCGGGGCGGAAACCGGCGCGGTCTCCCGGAACTGACCGGCCATGCGCGCCCGCTTGAGGTTTTCCACGGCCGTCACGTAGTAGGACGGCGCGGCCTCGATGGCCCGCTGGAAGTACTCGGCAGCCCGGGCGGCATCACCCTGCAGAAGCAGAACGTAGCCAAGGTTGTTCATGGCCTTGGCCTCGTCGCCGCCGTAACGGAATGCCTCCAGGGCCTCCTGCTCCCGGCCTAGGCGGGCCAGGGCCAGGCCGAGGTTGTTGTAGGTGCGGGCGTCCGCGCCCCCGGTCTTCACGGCCGCGCGCAGATGCCCCAGGGCCTTCTGGGCGTCGCCTTGCATGAGCCAGGCCAGGCCCAGGTTGTTGCGCACCTCGGCGCTGCCCGGATGCACGGCCAGGGCGGCCTCATAGTCGCGCACCGCCTCGGCGTACTCGCCCCGATGCCCCCGGAGCACGCCCAGGGCATTGCGTGCGCGCCAGGCCGAGAAATCGCGATCCACGGCCTTGCGCAGCAGGGCCTCGGCCTCGCGGTCCAGTCCGGCTTCAAGATACAGCAATCCCGCGCCCTCGTTGGCTCCGGCATGGTCCGGGTTCTTGGTCAGGACCGCCTGGAACTCCTTGAGCGCGGCCTCGTCCATGTTCCCCAGGGCCAGCATGGCGCCCTTCTTGGCCCGGTAGTCCAGGTTCTCCGGTTCCTTGGCCAAGGCCCGGTCATAAGAGATCAAGGCCAGGTCGGGCTTGCCCCGCTCGGCGTTGACGTCGCCCTGGCGGGCCTCCTGCTCGGCCGTGAGCGGCGTGGTCTCATCCTTGGCCGCCAGCATGTCCCGGACTCCGCCGCCCTGGGTGGCGGTGGCGGCCGAACATCCAGCCAGAAGTCCCAGCAGAAGCAACAGAGCGACGGTACGCATGGCGATTCCCCTTTTCCGGCTCACTGACCGAGCCGGGTGAAGACATCCATGAGCTTGAGCCCGGCCGGGCCCATGATGGCCACGAACAGCGCGGGCAGGATGCAGAAAATGAGCGGCAGGAGCAGCATCACCGGCAGCTTGGCGGCCTTCTCCTCGGCCCGCTGGTAGCGCTTGGTGCGCAAGGTGTCGGAATAGACCCGCAGGGTCTTGGCCACACTGATGCCGAAGACATCGGCCTGGATGAGCAGCGTGCAGAGACTGTTCACGTCCTCGATGCCCACGCGCCGCGCCAGGGAGCGCAGTGCCTCCTGGCGCTGCTTGCCCGCGCGCAGCTCCAGGGTGATCTGGCCCAACTCACGGCTCACCGTGGGCCCGGAAAGGACCAACTCCTCGCTGACCCGATGGATGGCCTGATCCAGGCCCATGCCCGACTCCACGCAGACCACCAGGAGATCCAGGGCGTCCGGCAACTCATCGGTGAAGGCGATCTTGCGCGCGGTGGTCCGGGTGTGGAGCCAGTAGTTCGGGGCGAAGCAGCCGACGCTCGCCAGGGCCACGGCCCCGAGCATGGCCCCCGGCAGGGAAAGCGTGAGCCCGCCCGAAAAGGCCGCAAGCAGGAAGAGCGCGGCCGGAATCACGGTCAGGGCGGCCTTCACGCCCTGGAAGACCAGGGCCGCGTTGGGGCCGCGCAGTCCAGCCTGGACCAGGGCCAGACGGTTCCTGGACAACTCGGCCTCGTCCTTGGGCCCCAGGCTCCGGCCCAACTCCCCGACCACGCGCGTCAGGCCGCGCCGCAGCCCGGCCGTCGCGCTCCGCCCACCGCCGTCCGGGAGCCCCAGGCCGCGCCGCAGCCGCCGGGACTGGCCGCCGCCTGAGGCCCGGCCGAACACGCCCAGGCTCAGCAAGAGCACGGCCGAGGCGGCCAGCGCGGCCACGAGCAACGGGATCAGGGCGGCGTCCACGGCTTTCCCCTAGACCTTGATCCGGATCATGCGCCGGATGATGAGCGTGCCGGTGCCCATGGACATGAGCGCCACGGCCGTGAGCAGGCGGCCCAGAGGCTTGTCGAAGAGATCCGCGAGATAGGCCGGATTGAGGAAATTGATGACCAGGGCGATGCCGAAGGGCAAGGCCAAAAGGATCATGGCCGAGAGGCGGCCCTCGGCCGAGAGCACGCGCACCCGGCCCAGGAGCTTGAAACGTTCACGCACGAGATGGGCGATGTTGCCGATGATCTCGGCCAGGTTGCCGCCGGTTTCGCGCTGGATGTTCACCGAGACGACGAAGAACTTCAGGTCCGGACAGTCCACCCGGGCCAACAGGGCGCGCAGGGCCTCGTCCATGTCGGCCCCGAAGTTGATCTCGTCCAGGGTCTGGCCGAACTCCGGGCCGATGGGGTCCTCGAACTCGTCCACCACCATGCGCAGACCGCCCTCGAAGGTGTGCCCCGCGCGCAAGGCCCGGGCGATGAGATCCAGGGCCTCGGGCAACTGGCGCTGGAAGGCGGCCATGCGGCCGCTCCGGCGGTGGCGCAGCCAGAACAGGGGCAGGAAGGCCAGGGGCAGCCCGGCGGGCACGGCCAGGAGGAGCAGGCCCGAGGCCAGATACACGGCGTAGAGTCCAGCCACCCAACAAAGCAGCCCGGCCAGGATGTAGACACCCGGAGTGCCGGGGGCCCCGGCTTGACGTAGGAGGCGACGCAGGTCCGCGCTCCAGTCCACGCGGGAAAGCAGCCGGTGGAACCAGGGAAGCTCGCTCAGGGTCTCCCGCCGCAGCACGTCGCGCGCTTCGACTTGGCCCCCGGAGATGCCGGTCAGGCGGCGGCGCACCTGGCGCTCACCGCGCGCGGACACGGCCCGGGAAACGAAAAAAGCCACGGCCAGGGCGATGAACACCAGAGCGGTGACGCCGCCGCCGACGAGAGCCGCGATCATGCCCTCACCTCCTCGGCGTACTGGGCGAACAGGCCGGGCTCGAAGACGATGCCCTGGGCCTCCAGCTTGGCGGCGAATTTGGGGCGGATGCCCCGGGCCAGGAAGCGGCCCTGGACCCGGCCGTTCTGGCCCACGCCGGTCTGCTCGAAGGCGAAAATCTCCTGCATGGTGACGGTGTCGCCCTCCATTCCGGTGATCTCCTGGAAGGAAAGCAGCTTGCGCGACCCGTCCATGAGCCGGGAGTTCTGGATGATCACGTCCACGGCCGAGGCGATGTAGCGCTTGAGCGAACGGTCGGAGATGGAGAGCCCGGCCATGGCCACCATGGTTTCCAGGCGCATGAGCGCGTCGCGCGGGCTGTTGGCGTGGATCGTGGTCAGCGAGCCGTCGTGGCCGGTGTTCATGGCCTGGAGCATGTCCAGGGCTTCGTGGGAGCGGACCTCGCCGACGATGATCCGGTCCGGGCGCATGCGCAGACAGTTCTTGACCAACTCGCGCTGGGTCACTTCCCCCTTGCCCTCGATGTTGGCCGGGCGGGTCTCCAGCCGGACCACATGGTCCTGCTTGAGCTGGAGCTCGGCCGCATCCTCGATGGTCACGATACGCTCGTCGTGGGGGATGAAGCGCGAAAGCACGTTCAGGAGCGTGGTCTTGCCGGAGCCCGTGCCGCCGGAAATGATGATGTTCAGCCGTCCGCGCACGACGCCCTCAAGCACCCTGGCGATCTCCGGGGTCAGGGCCCCGAAGCCGATGAGGTCGTCCACCTCCAGGGGGTCCTTGGCGAACTTGCGGATGGACAGGCTGGGTCCGTCCACGGCCAGGGGCGGAATCACGGCGTTCACGCGCGAGCCGTCCAGCAGCCGGGCGTCCACCATGGGCGAAGACTCGTCGATGCGCCGCCCCACTCGGGAGACGATGCGTTCGATGATCTTGCGCAGATGGGTGTCGTCCTTGAAGCGGGCGTTGGTCAGGACCAGCTTGCCCGAGCGCTCCACGTAAATGCGGCGGTAGGTGTTCACCAGGATGTCGTTGACCGTGGGGTCCTTGATGAAGGGCTCCAACGGCCCCAGGCCCAAAACCTCGTCCTGCATCTCCAGGATCAGGGCCCTGCGTTCGGCCTGGTTCAGCGGCGCTCCCCGGAAGTCCTCGCGCAGGAGGGTCTCCACGGCGCGCACGATCTCGGCCCGCATCTCGGTCTCGGGCAGGGCCCCGAGCAGGGTCAGGTCCAGCAGGTCGATGAGCCGCGTATGCAGTTGGGTCTTGATCTCGTAGTATTGGTCGGCCTGGGTGGCGGCCACTGGCTCGGGAGCGGCCGCCCTGGGCGCAACCAGGGGCGCGGGGGCCGGACGCGACCCATTGGAGCCCCGTGACAGACGCGCGGCGAGATTCATGCGACCCCCAGCCCCTGGGATGCGGTCTTGCCGCCGGAGCGCAGACGGCGCAGCAGCCCAAGGAATCCCGGACGGGCGGCCGGAGCCTCGGCGAATCCGCCCAGGTCCGCGGCCATGCGGCGCAAGGTCCGGGCCAGCCGCGACTTGGGCGCGGCCTCGGTCACGGCCCGGCCCTGGTTCAGGGCCGAGAGCGCGGAACGGGCGTCGTCAGGCAGGAGCCAGTCCAGGGCATGCCCCAGGACCTCGGCGGCCTCGACCGGGTCGATCTCGGACTCGGCCAGATGGCGATTCATGGCGAGCCGGACCTTGTCCGCCAAACCCTGGCGGCGCAGCTCCTCCAGGAAGGCGCGAGCCCGGGCCAAACACGGCAGGGTCGGATTGAGCACGAGCACGGCCCCGTCCACGCGCCGCATCAGGTCGATGGCCTGTTCTCCGGCCACTCCCGCGTCCAGGACCAACAGGTCGAAGAGCCGGGACATCTCGGCCAACAGATGCTCGCGGGCCGAACCGTCCAGCTTGGCGCGGCCGTCCGCCGGAGCGGGCAGCACCCCCAGTCCCGTGGAGTGCCGGGTGATGATGCTGTCCAGGAAGGTGCCGTCCAGGCGGGCAAGATTGTTGACCACCTCCTCCCAGGTGTAGGCGCATTCGAGGTCCAGAAAATACGGCGTCTCGCCCTGGGGCTCACGCAGATCCAGCAGGCCCACGCGGCCGGGACGGCTCCGGTTCGTCTCCAGGGCCAGGTTCACGGCCACGGTGCTGGCCCCCACTCCGGGCTTGGCCCCGATGACGGCCAGGGTGCGGCCCGTGTCCCGGGCCTGTTCGCGGCCGCCGCCGCGACGCTCGCGGCTGCGGGCCAGAGCCTCGGCCAAGTCGCGCGCCGTCGCGGGCAGGGGCAGAAATTCCGTGACCCCGGCGCGGATGGCCCGGATGAGCAACTCCGGCGATGGTTCGCGGCCAACCAGGAAGACCTCGCCCACGCGACCGCCGCGGCGGGCCCGCTCCAGGCGGTCCAGCTCCGCTCCGGGTTCCGCCCCAGGCTCGAACACGAGCAGGTCCACGGGCCCCGGCTCCTTCCCGTTGAGGTGGACCCCCGGGCACTCCCGGGCCGCCTGCTGGAAGATACGCTTGGCCTCTGGATCATGCACGGCCAGGGTGACGGAGATGGTGTCGACGGTCATGGTTCCCTCCCAGCCTACTTCTTGTCACCCGAGTCGCCGAAGTTCAGTTGGAGCGTCTTCTGCGTCTCGGAGGAGGACGTGGGCGGCTTGCGGTAGTTGTCCATGACGCCTTGGGCATAGACGCCGTCCAGGCCGACCACGGGGGCGTCACCGGCCGGGGCTGCGGCCAGTTTCTGGGCCGCCACGGCCTGGCGCACCGAGGCCCCCAGGGGCTCCTTGAACTCGTCGGCGGCGCACCCGGCGCAGGCCAGGAAACCGATGATGGCGATGGCGGTCAGCAGCCTGGTCATCTTCCCTCCTCCTTACCTGGGCAGCATATGCCCGAATTCGCCGTCGAAACCTTCGGCCCGACCGGACGGGCTCTTCGCCTTGGGAGCGGAACCGGCGACGCCGGACCCGCTTCCCCGTCCCTCGACCAAGCCGAGCATATAGAACTCGTAGTCGTCGGGTTCGCGGAAGCCGTCGGTGGGCAGGCTCTGCTTGGCCACGTCCAGAGGCTTCACGAGATGTGGGGTGATGATGATGATCAGCTCGGACTCGTTCTTCTGAAAGTCGCTGCTGCGGAACAGGGAGCCCAGCACGGGCACGTCGCCCAGCACCGGGAACTTGTTCATGTTCTCGCGCAGGGAGTCCTTGATGAGCCCGGCGATGGCGAAGCTCT
The DNA here is from genome assembly GCF_000422565.1 of Desulfovibrio aminophilus DSM 12254. Taxonomy (NCBI): domain Bacteria; kingdom Pseudomonadati; phylum Thermodesulfobacteriota; class Desulfovibrionia; order Desulfovibrionales; family Desulfovibrionaceae; genus Desulfovibrio; species Desulfovibrio aminophilus. The sequence goes on from NZ_AUMA01000010.1 coordinate 73,875, forward strand.
GGCCGTTGCCCAGCTCCACCGTGGTCGAGGCACGGCGGCTGGTGATGGACGGGACATTGAAAGAGTTCACGGTCACGGCCCGGGAGTAGTCCAGATCCGAAACCTGCGGCTCCACCTTGATGTTGATGGTGCCGGAGTCAAGCACGGTGGGCGTGAACTTGAGGCCCACGCCGAAGGGCTTGTACTCGATGCCCACGGTACCCAGACCCTGGGGCACGGGGATGGGCACCTCGCCGCCGGCCAGGAACTCGGCGGTCTGACCCGAAAGGCAAATCAGGTTCGGCTCGGCCAGAATCTTGATCAGGCCGTTGGCCTTGAGGGCGTCCACGAAGTAGCTCAGGCTGTTGCCCGCGCTGCCCACGCTGGTGGTGCCCGCTATGCCCACGTTGTTGGAAAGGGTGAGCGCCCCTTCCTCGTCCAGGTAGGTCAGACGGTTCAAGAAGCTGTAAAGAATCTCGTCGCCGGACATGAACCGGAAGTTGAACCCCAGACGCTTCATGACGCTGCGGCTCATCTCGGCCACACGCACCTCGAGCATGACCTGCTGGACCCCGCCCACGCGCAGGAGGTTGACCACCTTGCCCGGCGCGGAGGCCTCGGCCAGGGACAGGGCCGTGGCCAGATTCGTGGCGCTGGACACGCTGCCGGAAAGAGTCACGGATTCGCCCGAGGATAGGACGCGGATGCCCGCCTCGCTCGGCAGGACGGTGTGCAGCATGTGCTTGAGCTGGGTCACGTCCGGCACGACCTCCAGGTCGTAAACCGCGTTCACCCGATCTCCCGGGCCCCAGAGGGTCAGGTTGGTGGTCCCGGTCTTCTTGCCGGTGATGTAGATCTGCCGTGGCGAGATGAGCACCAGCTCGGCCTGTTCCGGCGCGGCCAGGGAGATGCGGGCGATGTCCGAGTCGCTGTTCAGGATCAGGGACTTGCCCGCCACGAGCTGAACGGCCTGGGGGGCCTCGGTGGCCAGGATGCGGAATCCCGGCCCGGCATGGGCGGCCTGGGTCCAGCACAGGGCCAGAACCAGGGCTGCGGTGAAAAAGGATCGACGCGCGTTCATGGCCGTTCCTCCGCGCTAGAAGCGCACCCGGTCGCGAGTTCCGCCGCGGATCACTTCGACCTCCACGGCGGGGCGCGGTGCGGCCTGGGCGGCGGCCTTGGGCCGAACCTGGACGGGACGCAGGGAGGCCAGGGTGGCGGCCGTATCCGCACCGTTGGTCAGCACGGTTTCCTGGTCGGCTTCGTTCCTCAGGGCGAAGTTGAGCGTGCCCTGTGTGGCGGCCAGGGCCAGCTTTTCGCTCTCCTCGGGAGTCAGGTCCAGGGTGTAGACGTCCACGGAGGACGGCTTTTCACCGTCGCCGGAAGGCTCCAGCTCCGTGCCCGTGGCCAGGACCGGAACCTTCTCCAGCACGAGCTTGGTCACTTTCTCCTCCCGCTCGCCGACAGGCAGGGTCACGAGCACGTCCACCAGATTGCCGGGGCGGATGAACCCGGCCAGTCCCATGACCTTGTTGCCCTTCACGGCCATGGCCCTGCGGCCCGGGCCGAGCATGGCGCTGATGCCGCCCACCTTCACGTCCTCGGGAGCCAGACGCGGAGCGGTCACGGCCTCTCCCTTGCCCACGGACTGCGCCAACACGCGGCCCACCAGAGACTCCTGCGCACGGAAGGACTGGGACGGTTCGCTGCCCTCGACGAAGGGAGCCAGCCGAAGCATGCCGGGCTCGATCCGGGCGCCCTTCGGCATGTCGGTGGCGGCGACAACAACCTGCACGGTCCGCACCGTGACCTGGGCCACGGGCGCGGCCGGAGCGCGGGCGGAGAGCCACCGGAAGACAAGCAGACCGGCGGTCAGGGCCAGGACAAGGGCCAGGACCATCTGCAGCAGGGAGCGGACGGTTCTGCTCACGACAACCTCCTAGAGGCCGAGGGTTCCGCGTTCCCAGGCCGTGTAGACCAGAGTGAACACGGTGCCGGCGGCGATGGCCAGCCCGTAGCACAAGCGCGGCAGAGGCCTGCCGACGGGCGCGGGAACCGGCGCATATTCCAGCTTGCGGGTGGCCAGCAGGACCAGGAAGGCGTCGCGGATGTTGCGCAGGACGCGGGGCAGCAGCCCCAAGCGCAGGAGCATGAACAGGGCGTAGAGCCCTCCCGCCAGGCAAGTGAAAAGAAAGGCGCTGAAGACATCGGCCGCGCCGAGCCACGCGCCCACGGCGGCCATGAGCTTCACGTCGCCCCCGCCCATGAGGCGCAGGAGGAACGGCACGAGCATCACGGCCAAGCCCAGGGCCAGGCCGGCGGCGCTGAAGGCCAAGCCGTCCAGGCCCCGGGCCAGCCCGTGATAGGCCAGGCCGGCGAACATCGCGGGAAGCGTGAGCAGATTCGGAATCTTCTGGTCCCAGAGGTCCGTGACCACGGCCACGGACAGCATGACGCAGACGATTGCGCCGATGAGCAGATCCATGTCTCTCCCCTCCTGATCCGCTATGCCCGACGGCCGGTTCCCCCGTTTTCCCCCCGGGGGGCGCGGGGCCCGCGGTCCTTTCAGGAAAAGTTCCGCGAGCCCCGCCCATCCGTCGTTTCCCGCGCCGGGCGCGGGGTCTGGTCGTGCGGGATCAGCTGCCGGTGCTGGTGGTGGGCATCTTTCCGGCGATGGTGTCGAAGGTGCCGCTGACCTTGGTGCCCAGGGTGGTCACCGCGGTGATGATCACGGCCGCGATGAGGGCGGCGATGAGGCCGTATTCCAGAGCGGTCACGCCTTCCTCGTCCTTGAACAGCTGCATCAGTCTGGTCATCATGATCGTTCTCCCCTTCTTGGTGGTTTCCGATTCCGACCCGCGCCGCCGGGATGGAGGCGCGGCCGATGTCCCATATGAGCAATGGCCGTGCCAGGACGTGTCTCGCTAGCACAGGCGAGATATTTTATTCTTTTAAATCATTGTGATGAAGAAATGAGACAGCCGCCACGGGCCTCGCGAAGTAAGCCCTGGCGAAGAGGAGGAATCTACGATTCGTGGATCACACGGTTTTCATGCGAAGCGTGAATGATAGAATAACACACTGAATAAACCTATCTTTTCGCCAGTCCACTATTCATGGATCACTGAACCCGCAGGCAGGCTATCGGGTCCAGGCCGTGCTTCTGGAGTTTGTTCCACAGGTTCTTGGCCGTGATTCCCAGCAGCCGGGCGGCCTCGGTCTGGACGCCCCCGGCGCGGCGCAAGGCTTGCACGATGAGGCCCTTTTCATACTCGTTCACAGCGCGCTTGAGCGGCAGGCCGATTTCGGGTGGGACGATTTCGGGAATCGGCTCGGCCCGCCGCTGCAGCGCCAGCGACAAATCCGCCGCCGTGATCCGGCCGGAAGCCGCGAAGATGGCCGTGCGCTCCAACGTATTGGCCAGTTGGCGGACGTTGCCCGGCCAGTCCTGGGCCTGGAGGAGCCGCAGGGCGTCGGGAGCCAGGGACAGCGGCTCCCCCCCCAGTCGGCGGCCGATCCGGTCGAGGAAGAAATCGGCCAGCAAGGCCAGATCCTCCTTGCGTTCACGCAGGGGCGGCAGATGGATGGCGGCCACGTTCAACCGATAGTAGAGGTCCGCCCGGAACTCCTTGGCCTCCACGCGGTCCCGCAGATCCTGGTTGGTGGCCGCGATGATCCGCACGTCGAAGGTCACGGGCCGCGAGCCGCCCACGCGCTCCACCTGCTTCTGTTCCACGGCGCGCAGGAGCTTGGGTTGAAGGTGCAGGGGCATGTCCCCGATCTCGTCCAGGAGGATGCTGCCGCCCTGGGCCATTTCGAAGCGGCCGCGCCGGGCGGCGGTGGCCCCGGTGAAGGCCCCCTTCTCGTGGCCGAAGAGTTCGCTCTCCAGAAGGTTTTCCGGGATGGCCGCGCAGTTCAGCTTGACGAAGGGACCGGCCGCCCTGGGGCTCAGGGCGTGGATGGTGTCGGCGACGAGTTCCTTGCCCGTACCGGACTCGCCGGTGATGAGCACGTCGGCATCCAGACCGGCCACCCGCTGGAGCATGTCCTTGACCCGCGACATGGCTTGGCCCTGGCCGATGATCCGTGACAGGGGCCCCTCGCGCTCCAAGGTCGTACGCAAGGCCTGGACCTGGCCCTGGAGGCGGCGTTTCTCCAAAGCCCGGCGGATGACCACCTCCATCTCGGCCAGGCTGAACGGCTTGGTGAAGTAGTCGTAGGCCCCGCGCTTGAGGGCCTCCACGGCGGAATCCCTGCTGGAAAAGGCGGTCATGACCACGATGTCGGCCAGGGGCGCGGCCCGCTTGAGGTGCGGAAGAGCCTCGATGCCGGACATGCCGGGAAGCATGACGTCCTGGAGCACGAGGTCGAAATCCCCAGCCTCGGCGAGACGGATGCCCTCCTCGGCAGAACCCGCGACATCCACCTCGAATTCCTTGTCCCGCAAGGCCTCCACGAGCATCCCCCGGAAGGCCGCGTCGTCGTCCACCACCAGAATCCTGGCCGTCATGGCTTCCCCCTGGGCGGCATCGGCCACCCCTCATGACCCTAGCCTCTCCCGGTCTGGAAATCCACAAAAAATAGATCGCCACATCACACACAGGGCTGCAATCCGCAGTGCAAGGAAATTTGCATAGAAAAAATTATTTTATACTTCAATATGATAAGTAAAAAAATACACCGCCAGCGAAATTCTCATGCCCCTTGGTACGGGGGTTGCTTTTGAGAGACTATGGAACGGAACCGAAACGGATCAAGCGAGGATGCCATGCGCAAGCGACATGCACGAGGGCGCGGACAGCGGGGGATGGCGGCGGTGGAGTTCGCGCTCATCCTGCCCGTGCTGGCCGCCCTGTTTTTCCTGATCCTGGAGGGCGCCAACGCGATCCGCACCTATTCCATCATCTCCGAAGCCAGCCGCGAGGCCGCCCGGCTGGTGCTCCGCGAAGGCAGCACGACCAACGTGGAATTCCTGGTGCAGTCCCTGACCGCCGCGCAACTCCCGGCCGCCAACCTGAACACCAACGTGACCGTCAACAGCGAGCAGAAGACCGTCACCGTCGAGGTCGATTATGACTACCAAAGCATGCTCGGTTCCCAGTCCATGGTCGAAACCTTCAACAGCGGCCAACCCTATGTCCTGCTTGCCCGCACGACCATGCCGCTGCCGTAGGCGCCAGCGCGGCGCGGTCCATGTCCTCGTGGCCGTGCTCATTCCCATTCTGTTGGGCGCGGCCGGGCTGGCTCTGGACCTGGGCAACCTCTATCTGGCCCAGACCAGGCTCCAGGCCGCCGTGGACGCCGGGGCCCTGGCCGGAGCCCTGCAACTGCCCTACGACCCGGACCTGACCAAGGACATCGCCAAGCCCGCGGCCATCGACATGGTTCACACCAACTACGCCGAGGCCCAGATCCAGAACGTGGCCGCCGGTTCCGAGGTCCGCAGCCTCTGCGTCACGGCCACGGCCCAGGTGAACACGCTCTTGCTGGGCGTGCTGGGAGTGAATTCCGGCAGCGTGGCGGCCCAGGCCTGCGCCGGATTCAACAATCTGGAAGTGGCCCTGGTCATCGACAACACGGGCAGCATGAAGGGCACACCCATCAGCCGCGTGCGCGAGGCCGGCGCCGACCTGGTGGACCTGATCATCCCCGACGGCGCGGCCCCGAACACCCGCGTCGGCCTGGTGCCATTCCGGGGCAAGGTCAAAGTTCTGGACGCCGAGGGCTATCCCTCGGGCTGTCTGAACGCCGACGGTTCGCTCAACGTGGGCATCCACCCCGACTTCATGCCCCTCTACTACGCCCTGCCGTATTACACCCGGAGCCAGATCAACCTGGACACCTGCACCAGCATTCCTCCGGTGCACTCGCTGACCACGGACAAGGACGAGATCATCGCGGCCATCACCCAGATGGACGCCCTGGGCGCGGGCTCGGGCACGGTCATCTCCGAAGGCATCAGGTGGGGCCGCGAGGTTCTCACGCCCGAGGCTCCCTACACGCAGGGCAGCGCCGACGATAAGATCCGCAAGATCATGATCGTGCTCACCGATGGCGACACCGAGGACGGCACCTGCGGCGGCAGCTACGCCATGTCTTACACGCCCAACAACTACTGGACCAACGCCTACTACGGCATGAAGGTCACCAACTGCCACTGCGAGAACGGCGGCGGCCTGAACCAGGCCATGCTCGCCGAAGCCCAAAAGGCCAAGGATGCGGGCATCGAAATCTTCTCCATCCGCTTCGGCGTCTCGGACACCACGGACATCCAGCTCATGAAGCAGATCGCCTCCAGCAAGCCCGGCACCACCGACCACTACTTCGACGCGCCCTCGGCCGAGGACATCCCCGAGGTCTTCAAGCTCATCGGCAAGCAGCTCGGCTGGCGGCTGCTGAACTAGGAGGCGGTCATGCGACGCAGGCGTTCCAGCTTTTCCCGCGGCGTGGCCGCCGTGGAGATGGCCCTCATCCTCCCGGCCTTGCTGCTCATGGTCTTCGGCCTGCTGGAGAGCGGCAACCTCTTCCTCTCCTGGCTCACGGTCCAGAAGTCGGCCGAGATGGGCGCACGCTTCGCGGCCACCGGCCAGGGCGAGGACGAGGGCACCCGTCTGGCCCAGATCGTGGAACAGACCAACGTCCTGCTGAGCACACTCCCAAGCGCGGGTTCCACGGTCTCGGTCAGGAGCTGGCCCGGCCTGGACACCAGCGGCCCCGGAGTCAGCGGCAGCGCGGGCCAGCCCTGCGGCGTGGTGGAGGTCGGCGTGTCCTTCCTCTACAAGCCCATCACGCCCTTCATCGGCGACGCACTGCCGGAAACGGTCCAGCTCACCGGCGCGGACCGCAAGGTCAACGAGCCCTGGAAACCCTGCCCCTGATTTCTCCCCGCGCCCTCCCCGCCCTCGGGTCTCCTCCGGGGGAAAAAAGAAAGCCGGGCCAAACCCGGCTTTCCCATCTTCAATCAAACGGCGGCGCTACTTCTTGGCATTGGGAGTGAACAGGGGCTTACCCGCAACCTTGAACTCGCCCACAAACTTCTGGGCCTTGGCCGAGGTGATCCAGTCGCTGAACTTCTTGGCCAGATCCGCGCGCACCCCGGGGCAGTGCGCCGGGTTCACCGGCATGACGCTGTACTGATTGAGCAGCGGCTTGTCGCCCTCCACCAGGATCGTCAGAGGCGCCTTGCCCTTCTGGTCGGCTTCGTACTTGTACCATGTGCCCCGATCCACCAGGGTGTAGGCCCCGCGCTCGGCGGCCATGGCCAGGGTGGCCAGCATGCCCTGCCCGGCGGAGATGTACCAGGACTCCTTGTCCGGCACGGGCAGCTCAGCCGCCTTCCAAAGCTTGAGCTCGGCCTTGTGCGTACCCGAATCGTCACCGCGGCTCACGAAGGAAGCCTTGGCCGCGGACACTGCCTTGAGGGCCTCGGCGACGGTCTTGCCCTTGGCCTTGGCCGGATCCTTCAGCGGGCCAACGATCACGAAGTCGTTATAAAAGATCTCCTTGCGGTCCATGCCGAAGCCCTTGTCCAGGAATTCCTTTTCGGACTGGGGCGCGTGGACCATGAGCACGTCCACGTTGCAGTCCTCGCCGAGTTTGAGGGCCTTGCCCGTGCCCACGGCCGTCCACTGAAGTTCGATGCCCGTGTCCTTCTGGAAGGCCGGGCCCAGGGCGTCCAGCAAGCCGGTGTCCTGGGTGCTGGTGGTGGTGGCCATACGCAGGACGTCGCCCGCCAGGGCGGGAACGGCGCAGACCAGGGCGGACAGGGCGACCAGGGTCGCGATAGTTTTCTTCCAGGATCGAAGCATTTTCTCCTCCTTCAGGTTGCGGACTGGCCAACACGTTTCTTGTTGCATTCGTGACATATATCTGTTTAGGCAAGCATATGAAAAATGGCAAGTTGATTCTGCCCATATTGACATAACGGAACCCTTTCGGAAACAAGAACGAATGGATTTCATTCTGGAGGGCCTTGTCCGGGCCCTGGACCTCCTCCTTTCCGGCGACGAGGTCACCTTCTCGGCCGTAACGGCCACTCTGCAGAGCTCGGTCCTGGCCATGATCGCGGCCCTGGCCCTGGGCGCTCCGGCCGGGTTCTGCCTGGGCCATTTCGAATTCCGGGGCCGCCGCGCCCTGCGTCTGGCCGTGGACACGGCTCTCTCCTTTCCCACCGTGGTCATCGGCCTCATCGTCTACGCCTTCCTCACCCGACGCGGCCCATTGGGCGAATGGCAGATGCTCTTCACCGTGCCGGGCATGGCCGCCGGCCTGGCCCTGCTGGCCCTGCCCATCGTCATCGCCCACACGGCGGCCGGCGTCGAAGGGCTGGATCGACGTCTGCGCCTCACGGCCCTGACCCTGGGAGCGGGCCCCCTGCGGCTGGCCCTGACCACCCTGCGCGAGGCCCGCTTCGCCGTCATCCTGGCCCTGGCCATGGCCTTCGGGCGGGTGGCCTCGGAGGTGGGCATCGCCATGATGGTCGGCGGCAACATCAAATGGCACACGCGGACCATCACCACGGCCATCGCCCTGGAGACCGGCAAGGGCCAGTTCGCCGAGGGCATCGCCCTGGGCATCGTGCTCCTGGCCATCGCCCTGGTGGTGAACCTGCTGCTGGTCCTCCTCCGCCGGAGGATGGCGTGAACACGCTGTTCCGCCTGGAAAACGTCGTGGTGCGCTATGCCGGGACCGAGGTTCTGCGCGTGGAGGCCCTGGACATCCCGGAGCACTCCGTGTTCGGTCTCGCCGGGCACAACGGCTCTGGCAAGAGCACCCTGCTGCGGCTGCTGGCCCTGCTGGAACGTCCCGCAAGCGGCCGCCTGCTGGTGGACGGAGCGGACAGCGCCGGGCGGGAGCGGGAACTGCGCCGCCGCGTCACCCTTTTGGATCAGGAACCCTATCTCCTGCGACGTTCGGTTCTGGAAAACGTGGCCTACGGCCTGCGGGCCCGCCGGGAGTCCGGCGACCTGGAACGCCGCGTGGCCGAGGCCCTGGAATGGGTGGGGCTGGCTCCCGGTTTCGCCCGCCGCTCCTGGCGCGAACTTTCCGGCGGCGAGGCCCAGCGGGTGGCCCTGGCCGCCCGCCTCATCCTCCGCCCCAGGGCCCTGCTTCTGGACGAGCCCACGGCCAATCTGGACGCCGAGAGCGTGACCCGCATCAACCAAGCCGCGCTGCGCGCCCGCGAGGAGTGGGGCACGACCCTGGTGCTGGTGAGCCACGACATGGCATGGCTCGCCGAGATGGCCGACAGCGTGCTCCACCTGCACCACGGCCGAGTGACGGGCTATGGTCGGATGAACATCCTGCGCGGCCCGTGGCTGGCGGAGCCGGAGGGATCGCGTCTGGACCTGGGGCCGGACGCCCGCCTGCGCGCCCCGGCGGCGCCCGCCATGGACGCCCCGGCGGCCGTGGAACCCGGGGACATCACCCTGCTCCCCCCGGACGACGCCGGGGCCGGACGGTTCGACTCCCTGCTCCCGGCCATGGTGGAGGAGCTGTCCCGCGACCGGGACGGCTTGCTGGCCCTCTGTCGGGCCGGGGAACTGCGGCTGTTCACCCGCCTACCGGACTGCGAGCGGGTTTTTCTGCCTGGAATGCCGGTTCTCCTGGGATTCACACGCCAAGCGGTGCGTTTCCTGGACGTCCCCCGCACTGCGGACTGACCGTGCCGGACATGAAAAAAGGCCCGCCCAGCGCACCGGACGGGCCTTGGCCCCTGTCGGGCGGAAAAGTCTATTCTCCCTCGTCCTCGGCGTCCAAATCCACCAATCCCATCTCTCCAGCATGGGCCACCAGTTCGGCCAGCAACTGCTCGGCGTCGTCGAAGAGCGGCGTCAGCTCCTCGCGGGGCGTCTCCCCGAAACGGGCATTGAGGAAATGGCGGATGCCCAGGGCCATCGTCATCTCGGCCAGATCCGCGTATTCCTCCTCGGAAGTCAGCAGATCGAACAAACCGCCTTCCAGGTTCTCCAACAGTTCCTCGCGGCTCAATTTTTCCAGCCCTTTGTCCTTGGCCATCGCATGCTCCTTGTTTTTTCAGACTACGAAACCCGCACCGCCTCGTTGACCACGTCCAGGTTCTTGAGACGCGCCAGGGCGTGGTAGAGCTGGTCCAGACTCGTGACCTCCACGGTGAATTCCAGCACCGACGTGCCGTCCACGCTGGACTCGAACGTGCCGGAATCGATGTTGATGTTGTCCTCGGCGAGCATCACGGCCACCTGGCCGAGCACTCCCTTGCGGTTGGTGCACTTGATGCGCACCCGGGCCGGATAGGGCGTGTCCTCCTGCTTGCCGTCCCAGGAGACTGAAAGCAGGCGCTCGGACTCGAAGCCCTTGACGTTCGGACAGGTGGTGGTGTGGATGGTCACGCCCCGGCCGCGGGTGATGTAGCCCACGATGGGCTCGCCGGGCAACGGGTTGCAGCAGCTGGCGAAACGCACGAGCACATTGTCCACGCCGCTGATCTTGAGCCCCTCGCTCTTGCCCTTGGCCTTGGCCTCCTCGACCGCGGGTCCGGTGGGACGCTCCTGGGGCCGGGGCTCATCCGCCTTCTCGGGCTGGAGCGAGGCCACCAGTCGCTTGACGACCTTGTTGGGCGTGATCCGCGAATAGCCCACCTGGGAGAGCAGTTCGTCCACCGAGCCGCAGGAGAACTCCTCCGCCAACTTGAGCAGAAGGCCTTCCTTCATGGCCTTGGCCATGTTGATGCCGACCTTGCGACCCTCCTTCTCCAGGAGTTCCTTGGCCAAGTCGATGCTGCGGGCCCGCTCCTCGGTACGGATGTACTGCTTGACCCGCGTACGGGCCCGGGCGGTCTTGACGAACTTGAGCCAGTCGCGGCTGGGCGTGCGGTGGGGGTCGGTGATGATCTCCACGCGGTCGCCATTCTTGAGCGGCGTGGACAGGGGCACGAGCCTGCCGTTGACCTTGGCCCCGGCGCAACGGTCGCCAACCTGGGAGTGGATGGAGTAGGCGAAATCCACGGGGGTGGCGCCCTCGGGCAGTTCCTTGATGTCTCCCCGGGGGGTGAAGATATAGACCTCGTCCTGGAACAGATCGAAACGCAGGGAGGCCATGAATTCACGGGGGTCGGAAAGCTCCCGCTGCCAGTCCAGGATCTGGCGCAGCCAGGTGAAACGCTCGGCGTCGCGCGAGCTGCCCGCCCCGCCGCCTTTGCGGTGCTTTTCCTTGTACTGCCAGTGGGCGGCCACGCCGTATTCGGCCACCCGATGCATCTCCTCCGTGCGGATCTGGATCTCGATGCGCTCCCCGTCGGGCCCGATCACCGTGGTATGCAGGCTCTGATACATGTTGGCCTTGGGGATCGAGATGTAGTCCTTGAAGCGCCCGGTCACGGGCTTCCAGATGGAGTGCACCAGGCCGAGCACGGCATAGCAGTCCTTGAGCGAGTCCACGATGACCCGGAAGGCGATGAGATCGTAGACCTGATCCAGACTCAGGTTCTGCTGGAGCATCTTCTGGTAGGTGCTGTAGGCGTGCTTGGTCCGCCCCACCACCCGGGCCTTGATCCCGTTCTCCTTGAGCATGTTCCGGATGAGCCCGATGACCTTGTCGATGTAGTCCTGGCCCAGCGTGTGGTGCTGGCGCACCCCCTCGTTGATCTGCTCGAAGACGTCGGGCTTGAGGTACTTGAGGCAGAGATCCTCCAGCTCGATCTTGGTCCGGTGCAGGCCCAGGCGGTTGGCCAGGGGCGCATAGATGTCCAGGGTCTCCTGGGCGATGAGCCGCTGCTTCACCGTGTCCTGGTGGAAGCCCAGGGTGCGCATGTTGTGCAGGCGGTCGGCCAGCTTGACCATGACCACCCGGATGTCCTCGGCCATGGCCAAGATCATCTTGCGGATGTTCTCGGCCTGGGCCACGGCCTTGGACTCGAACTGCATCTGGCTGATCTTGGTCACGCCGTCGACGATGTCGGCCACTTCCTCGCCGAAAAGCTCCTCGATCTCGTCCAGGGTGACGCTGGTGTCCTCCACCGTGTCATGGAGAAGTCCGGCTGCCACCGTGGGCTCGTCCATGTTCATGTCGGCCAGGACGTTGGCCACGGCCAGGGGATGGGCCAGGTAGGGCTCGCCGGAAAGGCGGGTCTGGCCCTCGTGGGCCTGGGCCGCATAGACGTACGCCTTCTGGATCAGGGTCAGGTCCGGCTTGTCGATGTAGGCGGACACCTTGTCCGTGATTTCGTTGATGCGGATCATGGCCTCACCGCTCCAGGACCGGGCGCTGGAGTTCGCGTGGTATCCACCACTGGTAGAAGTTGTAGTCGATGCCCGCCGGAGCCGGGGCGACCCCCTGGATCCGGGCCTGGAGAATGGGCAGGGACATGGGCACATACAGGAAGCAATACGGCTGGTCCTCGTGCAGAATCTCCTGGACGCGGCCGTAGATCCGCTTGCGGCGATTCTGGTCCAGCGTCCGCCGCCCCTCCTCGAGCAGTTCGTCCAGCTCAGGGTTCCGGTAATGCACGAAATTCAATCCACCTGGTTCGGCTTTGGAGGAGTGCCAGACATCGTAAATATCAGGATCTTGCGTGATGTTCCAGCCCAGGACCAGCGCGTCGAAACGTCCCTTGTTCACGAACTCCTTGATGAAGGCGGCCCACTCCACGGTACGGATGCGGGCCTCGACCCCCACGTCGCGCAGGCGGCGCTGAATGATGGTCGCGGCCTGGATGCGCTGGGTATTGCCCTGATTGGTCAGGATGGTGAAGGCGAAGGGCCGGCCGCCCTTGTCCAGGAGACCATCGCCGTCGGTGTCGCGCCAGCCGGCCTCGGCCAGCAAGGCCCTGGCCCGGCCCGGGTCGTGCGCCCGTGGTTTGAGGGACTCGTTGTAGACCCAGGTGCCGGGCTTGTACGGACCCACCGCCGGAACACCCAGGCCCGCCAGCACACCCTTGACGATCTCTTCCTTGTCGATGGCGAAGTCCAGGGCCCGACGCACGCGGACGTCAGAGAACAACGGGCTGTCCAGGTTGTAGCCGAGGTAGGTGTAGCCGAAGGAGAGGTATTCATACTTGCGGAATCTCTCCTTCCACTCCGGCCCGTTGGTCTCGAAAAGATACTGATAGGGCGAGAGCCCCATCTCGTCCAGATTCCCGGCCTTCAGCTCCAGAAACTGCGTGGCCTGATCCGGGATGACCCGCAGGACCAGTTCGTCGAGATGCGGCCGTCCCTCGAAGTACTCCGCGTTGGCCGTGAGCACCAAACGGCTGCCGGGCAGCCATTCCTTGATTTTATAGGCCCCGCACCCCAAGGGTTCGCGGGAATACTTGGTGTTCATGAGATCCTGCCCGGCAAGGGCGTGCTCCGGAAGGATGGACAAGGCCCAGGTCACCAGGGCCCTGGCGAAGGGCTTGTCGTAGCGGACCTCGAAGGAGTAACGCCCCGTGACGGTGAACGACTTCACGGCCAGGTAGTCCTCGGCGTAGGCCGTGGGCGTCTTGGGGTCGATCATGAGCTTGTAGGTGAATTCCACGTCCTTGGCCGTGAGTTCCACCCCGTCCCACCAGCGGATGCCCGGCCGCAGGCGGAAGCGCAGCAGGCGGCCGTCCTCGAGCACCTCGTAGGACTCGGCGGCCCAGGGCACGAGCTTGATGTCCTTGTCGTATTTGAGCGGCGCCACGTAGAGATGCTCGGCCACGGCGTGGGAGGCCGAGTCCGTGGACAGCGCGGGGATGAGGTTCATGGGCTCGGCCAGGGTCGCCTGGAGCAGACGACCTCCGTCCACCGGCGGGCCGTAATCCCGGGACGGCGGCGCAGGCTCGGCGCTCTCCCGGCCGGGAGAGGGGCGGTCGCACCCCGGCAGCAGGGCGAGCAGCGCAACAAGCAGGAATGCGACTTTTATCAAGAGAGACCCCTTGCCAAGCGCGGGGAAAACGTTCATATGCTCAGGCTTTGCCGCGCGGGTCCAGTATGACCCAGGGATGCGTAAAAGCCAAGCCTCCCCTTGATCTGTGCGGGGATTTCGGGTTAGATTTCAGTGCTCGGCCGCAGCGCGAAGAAATGCGTCCCGACCAAGGAGTTCCGAGGTTCATGGCCCACAGCGAAGAAGCTGTCGTCAAAAAGATCCTCCAGAAATTCGTCCGCGACACGGTCCCGGAGTACATTCTGGACGGCGCGCACACGATACTGGACTCCGGCGGAGTGCAGAAGATCGACCTCAAGAAGCGCGCCCAGTACTGGGACGTGGACGGGCAGATCCAGGGAGACGACTTCCAGGTCTATGCCGCCGAACTGGGCCTGAACCTTGAAGAGCACACGCTGAACTACTTCTGCAACTGCCCGGATTCCTTCTCCGGCGTCTGCCGTCACATCAGCGCCACGGCGCTGAAGCTCCTCAAATCCCTGGACACGGACTCCGAAGAGGAGGCCCCCAGGCCGCGCACGGACTGGCGCCAGACCTTCCGCTCCTTCTTCTCCACCGAGCTGGAGCCCGAACCGGGCAAGCACTACTTCATCTTCCGCTTCTATCCCGAGCCCGGCCGCCTGCAGGTGGCCCTGTTCCGGGGCCGCCAGAACAAGGGCGGCATCTCCAACGTGCAGACCCCCGTGACCGTGGACCAGGTGGTCCAGAACCCGGACTGGTGCGAGGTCTCGCCCCACCTGCCGCGCGTGGCCGAAATGATCGGCCACTACCTGGACTATCGCGGCCACAAGGTGGAGTTGCCGGCCGGCCTGCATTCCTGGTTCTTCCGGGCGATCAAGAACGAGTACTATCTCTTCCTGCGCGAGACCGATCAGCCGCTGCGCATCGAGAACAAGACCATGCAGCTCAAGCTGTCCCCGGCCCTGTCCGAGGACGGCCTGCACTTCGACATCCTGCTCTCCCGCGAGGGCAAGCCGCCCTTCTCCATCAACGGCGAAACCGAGGTCTATTTCTACGGCCGCCTGCCTCTCTGGGTCTATTATCATGGCGGTTTCTTCCCGGTGCAGACCGGCCTGGACCCGGAACTCGTGCAGCAGATGGTGGAGCAGAAGCCCATCATCCCCCACGCCGACATTTCCGAGTTCCTGGACCGCGTCTGGACCGCCATTCCGGCCTCGGACCTCCATGGACAGGAGGACTTCCTCGAGCGCATGGGGCCCATCTTCGCCCCGGCCACCTTCAATCCCAAGCTCTACCTGGACGAGGAGGGCAGCCTGCTGACCCTGACCATCCAGAACGTCTACGACACCGAGGTGGGCGAGGTCACGTTGCCCGGCCCCAACCCGGACCTCCAGACCGGCAGCTACCGTTTCGAGGGCCGTTCCTATCTCCTGCGCCGCAGCCAGGACGAAGAAGCCCTGCTCTTCAGCGAACTGCAGGGCGTGGGTTTCCAGCCCCGCAGCAACGCGGTTTGGTTCATGGAGCAGGAAGAGGCCATCACCTTCCTTCTGGACCACTATCCCCGCCTGGTGGAGGCCTACCGGGTCTACGGCGAGAAGAACCTCACGCGCTACAAGGTCCGGCTGGCCAAGCCCGAAATCGTGGCCGAGTTGGAGAGCGACGAGGAGAACAAGTGGTTCAACCTGGACTTGGCCGTGCAGTATGATGACCAGAAGGTGCCCATCGACCTCATCTGGAAGGCCTGGACCCAGGGCAAGCGCTACGTGCAGCTCAAGGACGGTTCCTACACGAGCCTGCCCGAGGCGTGGCTGCGCAAGCTCGGGCACAAGCTCCGGGCTCTGGGCTTCGATCCCGAGAAGCCGCCCCAGAAGCAGTTCCAGCAGTTCGAAGTCCCCGTGCTGGAAAAAATTCTCGAAGACCTGCCCGAGACCAAGACCGACGGCTACTTCGTCAAGCTGCGGGAGAAGATCAACAACTTCCAGCAGATTCGCTTCATCGAACCGCCCAAGGGCCTGACCGCCACCTTGCGGCCCTACCAAATCCACGGCCTGAGTTACCTGAATTTCCTGCATGAATACGGGTTCGGCGGCATCCTGGCCGACGAGATGGGCCTGGGCAAAACCATCCAGACCCTGTCCTTCGTGCAGATGCTCGTGGAGAAGGGCATCAAGGGCCCCAACCTGATCATCGTGCCCACCTCGGTGCTGCCCAACTGGGAGCGCGAGGCGGCCAAGTTCGTGCCGAAATTGCGCCGACTGACCATCTACGGGGCCAAGCGCGACGACCTCTTCCTGCAGATCGGCGAGTCCGACCTGATCATCACCACCTACGCCCTGTTGCGCCGCGATCTGGACGAACTGCTCAAGTACCGCTACTCCACGGTCATCCTGGACGAGGCCCAGAACATCAAGAATCCGAACACGATCACGGCCCGTTCGGTACGCCGCCTGGAGGCGGAGATGCGCCTCTGCCTCTCGGGCACCCCCATCGAGAACAATCTTTTCGAACTCTGGAGCCTGTTCGAGTTCCTCATGCCCGGCTTCCTGGGCTCGCAGCACTCCTTCCAGCGCGGCATCGTCAAGCCCATCAAGGACGGCGACGAGGAGACCTTGGAGTACCTCAAGACCCGGGTCAAGCCGTTCATCCTGCGCCGGACCAAGGCCGAGGTCGCCAAGGATCTGCCGCCCAAGATCGAGACCACGCACTACTGCGACCTGGTGGACGAGCAGCGCGACCTGTACAACGCCCTGGCCAAGCGCCTGCGCGACCAGGTCATGCGGGACGTGGAGGAGAAGGGCATGGCCAAGAGCCAGATGTCCATCCTCGACGCCCTGCTCAAGCTCAGACAGATATGCTGTCACCCGCGCCTGCTCAAGCTGGACATGCCCGGCCTGGACACCAACCTGCCCTCGGGCAAGTTCGACGCCTTCAAGGACCTCGTCACGGACATCGTGGAAGGCGGGCACAAGGTTCTGGTCTTCTCGCAGTTCGTACAGATGCTGCACATCATCCGCTCCTGGCTCCAGATCAAGGAACTGCCCTTCGCCTACCTGGACGGCTCCAGCAAGGACCGTTTCGAGCAGGTGGACCGCTTCAACGAGGATCCGAGCATCCCGATCTTCCTCATCTCGCTCAAAGCGGGCGGCACGGGCCTCAACCTCACGGCCGCGGATTACGTGATCCACTACGATCCATGGTGGAACCCGGCCGTGGAGAACCAGGCCACGGACCGCACCCACCGCATCGGCCAGAAGCGCCAGGTCTTCGCCTACAAGATGATCTGCCAGAACACGGTGGAAGAGAAGATCCTCAAGCTCCAGGAGCAGAAGAAGGACGTGGCCGAGGCCATCATTCCCGGCCAATCGGCCTTCAAGACCCTGACGCGCGACGACCTGGAGATGCTCTTCGAAATTTAGGCGGCGTTCCCGCCGCGCTGTTTTCTTTCCAGTCGATCCCGGCTATCCTCCGGCCATGCAGAATCCGCTCGTCCGTTCCGTGGAGGCCCTGCGCGACCTCTTCGACGCCTTGCACCAGTTCTGGGAGGCCAAGGCCACTCAACGCGCCGCAGCCCTCTTCCTGGTGGCCGTCTTTCTCCTGACCCTGGTCGGAGTGGAGCTGTCCCGTCGCGGCCTGCTCCCGCCGGGACCGAGCCGCGCCCTGGGAACAAGCCACTTCCTGGCGGTGAACGTGGCCTTCACCCTCGTCCTGGTCATGGAGGTGGTCAGCCTCATCTTCACCCTGCCCTGCTCGGTGTCCAAGGCCGTGGGCAAGCAGATCGAGATTCTGGCCCTGATCCTTCTGCGCAGCGCCTTCAAGCACCTGGCCCAGTTCCAGGAACCCGTCATCATCACCGAGCTCAGCGAACCCGTGCTGCGGCTTCTGGCCGACGGCGCGGGCGCCCTGGTCATTTTCGCCATCCTCGGCTACTACCACCACATTCAGCAGAGCGCCCGCCCGGCGATCATGGACGGGGCTTCGCGCTACGCCTTCGCCACGGCCAAGAAGCTCATCGCCCTGGTCCTCCTGGGCTGCTTCCTGGTCATGGGGGCCGAGAATCTCCGTCTGGGCCTGAGCGGCGAACACCAGTTCGACTTCTTCTCGGCCTTCTACACGGTGCTCATCTTCAGCGACATCCTCATCGTGCTCATCGCCCAGCGCTACCTGCCGCACTTCCGGGCCGTGTTCCGCAACTCCGGCTTCGCCGTGGCCACCCTGCTCATCCGCCTGGCCCTGACCGCGCCGCCCTATCTCAATGCGGCCCTGGGCGTGACCGCGGCAGTGTTCGCCGTGCTCCTGAGCCTGATCTACAATCGTTTCTGGGAGATCAAGAGGCCGGTATGTCCGACGGATTCCGAGCAGTAAAGGAAACCACGCGCCACATGCACGGGCCTCGCGGGGTGTTGGCCTGCGGCTACGCGCCCGCCGAGCAGGAAATCCTGCTGGCCATGATGGAGAACCAGGGATTCCGCGACACGCCCGCGATATTCGCCAACGAAGAAACGGCCGGGATCGCCCTGGCAGAGCTTTTGGCCCTGCCCGGCGGCACCGGCCGAGGCCGGGTCTCGAACCTGCCCCGGGCCGTGATCCTCTCCGGTCTGCTGGAGAAGGAACTGCATGCCTTCATGGCCGCCTGGAAGGCTCTCGGCCTGCCGTCCCAGCTCTGGGCCTGTCTCACGCCCACGTCCGAGTCTTGGCCCCTGCGCGCCCTGCTCACCGAGTTGGAACGTGAACGCCAGGCCTTCGCCCAACGCGACAGATGAAACAAGACGCCAAGCGCCCCACAGTTCCCCCCGTTTCCTCAGATCACGATCTTGGCGGCCATGCCGATCATTTCGTCAATCATTCCTAAGAATTTGACGGCATTTCCAGCCCATTCCCGCGACGCCTTGAGCGATCGCAGGTCATCTTCGGCCCGCGCCGCCGCAGCCTCCACATCGACCTTGAGCCCTTGCAAGGCGGCGGTCATCGCCACGGCATGGATCGTTTGCCATCTGCGGATGCAGCGTTTCACTCCGTCTATCTGCCGCGAAAGGAGCACACAGTCCGGTTCCTGCTGACGCCCCAGGGCGATGCAGTCCAGATACCGGGACTCCAGTTCCCCGGCGGCCGAGTCCAACTCCTGGATCAACGCTTCGCACTTCTTCAGAAAATCGTCGTGAATCCCCATCTCCGTCCTCTCTCTCCTGCTTCGGCGTCCCAATTCCGCTAGTGCGCGTCCTTCAGTTCCTCATAACGTTTCCGCAAGGCGGACACCCGGTTCCAGAATTCCAGGATACCGACCAGGGACACGTCCCTGCCGTCCAACGCCAGGGCCAAGTCAGCATGAGCTGCGGGCAAGGCGCGAAAGGTCCGCTCCAGGGCCTCATGGAGGGCCAGCGCCTGAAGTGTGCTCTCGTCCAGGGAAATGATGCGCTCCGCTTCCAGTCGACGCGCTTCGGAATCCGCCAGGGCGAACCTCGAGAAAATCTTTCTGAACTCCTCGCGGTAGCGGGTCTTGATGTCCTGGAGCAGATGGACGCGAATGATGCCGACTGCCATGTCCGCATAAACGGCGACATTGGCCTGGTTGCCTCGGATGGCCGACTTGAGGTCGGCCCTCTGCCGACTCTGGAGGTAGGCGTTGAACGCGGGCACGGCCAGCGTGGAGACGATGGCGACCTTGCCGCCACCCGGCGCGTCGAACAACCGGCCCGACAATTTGTTCAACGTGCCGTTGAGTTCCGTGGACACCGTCTGCTGATCGGCATCGCTCATCCCTTCGAATTCCGACAGGCGGAGCAGAGCCTCCGCATAGCGCTCCAAGGCGTCGTTCACTTCCGCGAACTCCGCCCGCATCCGCACCAGGGCGGCGTGATAGTTGGGAGACTCCACCTTGGCGCCGTAAGGTTCCGGGCCGAACACAAGATAAAATTCACGTTTCACATCGGCGGGCCGCGCGGCGGCGCAGGCCGCGATCATCTCTTCCCGCTGCTTCGCCATCAACGTTGACGAGGCGTCCTCCATGCCCGTCCCCACGGCGGAGACCGCCTGCTGAAAGTCCAGAAAAGGCTTGGAGTCGACCTTGGCGCAGCCCACCAGGGAGACCACCAGCATAAGGAAAAAAGCCATGCCTCCGCCGCGTTTCCGATCAAGCCCCCGCATGCGCACCTCGCTTCCTGCTCCACGCGATCGCCGAAAAACATTTCTCCCGTGCATATAGAATGTTTCATGAGACCTCGGCGGCGTCAAGGCATGCGGATAGCCCGGAAACAGGGCAAAAAAAGAGGGCGCCGGAGCGCCCTCGCTTGGATGCTGTACACCTGGAGGCCTGCAATCTAGAACGGCACGTCGTCCATGCCGCTGGCCTCCGAAGGGAAGGCCGGGCCCAGATCCTCCTCGGGCTCCGAGGCCTGCTGCCGCTGGGCCGGGCGGCCCTGCTGGCCACCGCCGCGACGTTCCTGCGGGGCTCGATCCTGGGGCGCGCCCTGGGGCCGGTCCTCGCCGCCGCGCCGCTCCAGGCCCTGGATGCGGTTGGCCACGATCTCGGTGGTGTAGCGGTCCTGGCCGTCCTTGTCCTGCCACTTGCGTGTCTGGAGGCGGCCCTCCACCAGGGCCAGGGCGCCCTTGCCGAGATAGTTGGAGACGTACTCGGCCTGGGAGCCCCACGCCACAACATTGTGCCACTCGGCCTTGTCCACCCACTGGCCGCTCTTGTCCTTGTAGCCTTCGTCCGTGGCCAGGCGCAGATTGGCCACGGCCTGCCCGGACTGGGTGTAGGACAACTTGGGATCCTGGCCGAGACGGCCGATGAGAATGACTTTGTTCATGCTGGCAGCCATAGCGTCTCCTTCACAGTTTACGAACCAGATCCTCGGCCTCGTCCAGAGCGTCTTCCAAGGCGTAGGTCTTCTGGTCGGCCTCGGCGGGCTTGCGCCCGGCCAGGGCATCTTCCAGCTCCAGACGAAGCGCCTCGACCCGGCGCGCGGCCTTTTCCAAGGCCTTGGCCGCCACGGCGGGCAACATGCCCAGCGCCAGGCGGTCGGCCAGGGCTGCGGTCAACTCCAGCACGCCCTTCCGCCCCTCGGGCGGCAGGCCGTCGGCCCAGGCCAGCTTGGCCAAAGTGGGCCAGGCCCGGGTCACGGCGTCCTCGTCCACGGTAGAGACCGAAACACGCACTTGCAGATACCTGCCCATTCCTATTCCGGTTCGTCCCAATCGCTTTGCACTTTGGTGACCATGTCCTGGATCAAGGTCAGCTGATCCTCGGGACAAATGCCGATGAGCGGCTGGCCCGCGTCCACGTTGTCGCCCCGGTGGAAATACACCGCGTAGATGAGGCCCTCGGGTCCGCTGTAGGGCAGCGGGGTTTCGCGCTTCATGCGCGAAACGATGAGCAGGTCCATGCCCTCGCGCACCTTCACCGAGCGCTTGCCCGAGACCTTGAGCTTCTGGTCCACCTCGGGGATGAAATAGTACTTGGCCCGTTCCGGGGCCACGAAGAGGTGCAGGGCCTTCTTCAGGATGAGTTCGATGACCTCTTTCTTGGAGAGGTAGTGGCGCAGGGCAAGGAGCGTGGTTCCGGCCTCCACGAACTTCCCTTCCAGCTCCGCGCGCACCTCCATGACCTCGCCGCGCTCGGGCGCGTTGATCGGCTTGCGGTTGCGCTCCCGGGTCAGGTGGGCCAACAGGGTGCCGGGTTTCTCCTTGAAGGCCCCGGACACTCCGGTCACCTTGTCGCCGGGCTTGAGGCCCGCGAACTCCACGACGCCGGTATGCGGCGACTTGATCTCGATGACCTCGTACGGGGAAGCCTTGATGTCGTCCAATAGCTGTTTGATGTCGAGCACTGTCGTCCTGTCCTTTGCGAAAGTCCGCCGCCGGGCGGCCAACTATCGATAATAGAGATTTCGCCCACCCATGGTCAAGAGCGCGCGGTGGAGATTCTTGCGCAGATCCCGGCGATCCCAGATGCCCTGAATATGTCCGCGCGAGAGCGCTTTCCAACAACTGTGGTAGTGCGGCGGCACGGGCATGCCGGTGGTCTCGGCGATGACCCCGGGCCCGGCGAAACCGACGTTGGCCGAGCGCACCGAGAACTGGTAGGGCGAACACCCCAGAAAGCTGGCCACCGGCCCGGCGTAGGAATTGGTGTCGTAGAGCACGAGGTAGAGTCCCCCCGCCTCGATGTAGCGGCGCACGGCGATGGTGCAGCGGGGCATCTGGATGACCCCGGCCACCCCTTCCTGGATGCGGATGCCCGCCGTGCCGTGGACGTAGGCCAGAAACGGCAGGTGCATCCGTCGGGCGCGCTCGGCGGCGCGGATGAACTTCTCGCCCTCGGCGGCGCCCACGCTGCCGCCACGGAAAGAACCCACCAGGGCCGCCACCACAAGGTTCAGCCCCTCCAGAGTCGTCTCGAAGGTGATGCAGGAACTTTTCAACCGCGTGGCCTTGCGGGCCTGGGCCAGCTTGAGGTCCAGCCCTTCGTAGCCCAGGGGGTTGGCGGCCTCCAGCTCGGCGTTGAACTCATAGGCGCTCTTGAAATCCAGGATGTTGTGCAGAACCCACTGGTGCTCCATGGGGAAATGGTGCCCGCAGGTGGAGCAGACCCCGGCGAACTCGTCGAACAGGTCCGGGGCCCAGAGGTCCGGACAGCCGTGGGTGCGCGCGTTGGGACAGGTCACGGTCCGGTCCTCCCGGCTGCGTGGGCTGACCCAGTCCCAGAGCGTTTCGGAGCGACAGGCGTCCTCCCCGGGCCGAGACAGGCAGGTGAGCATCTCCCGCACTTCGGGCGCGGCCTCGGTCAGTTCCTCGCCGTCCCCGCCGGAGCCCCGGAAGGGCCGGAGCAGACGGCGCTTGAGCACATGGGCTTCGGCGGCGATGTCCTCCATGACCTCCATGACCCGGCGCTTGCGCCGTCCCAAGAAGTCGTGGCGAAACAGGGTCAGACCCGCCCAGACTATATCCTGCAGAGCGGCGTAGGCCCGGCGGACCGAAGAGCGCGGATCGCGGTAGGCCCAGCGGCTCATCTGGCGGAAGCGAACCGCGCGTCTCCATACGAGACGATCCTTGGCCCGGCTTCCCATATCCCAGCGCATGTAGACGCTTTCCTCCCGTCCGTCGGAGGCCTCGTCGGCCCGGCGACGAAGGGCCAGGGCGCGCACGAACTTCATGCCCGAGACCTGGGAGACCACCTCGTTTGTGGCATGGATCAGCTCACGCCGCAGACGGCGAAAAAACTCGGCATGGTCGGGCCGCGCGCCCAGGGGCGGCTCCTGAATCACCCGGTCCACGAACCCCATCGACGCGTTGTCGCGGGCCGTGATCTTGAGCTGGCTGGCGCATTGGGCCACGAGTTCCGCGCCGGCCCGCTGTCCCGGTCGCAGGCCGCCTTCGATGGCCGCCGCGCCCTCGGGGGAGATGACCGAATAGTAGCCGTGCGAGAGCATGAGCCGTTTGTCGGCCAGGGCGATGGCCTCGGCTCCGCCGGAGCCGCCCTCGGAGATCACGGCCACGACCGGCACGCGCAGCCCGGCCATCTCATAGAGGTTGCGCGCGATCTGCTGGGCCGCGCCGGGGTAGTCCTCCAGCGGATAGGCACCGGGCGTGAAGACCCAGGCGTGGATCGGGATGTTCTCGGTCTCGGCGACCCTCATGGCCTGCAGGGCCTTGGCGTTGCCCCAGGGTTTGGCTGAGCCGCCGTTGCGGAACTCCTCGCCGTGGCCCTTCTCGTGACCGATGACCATGACCGGCTGGTCGATGACCTTGCGGCCCACCCGGCGCAGAAACGTGGCTCGGGCGATGAGCATGGCCGGGTCGATGCTGTGTTCTCCCTGGCCGCCGATCTCGGAATAGTTGTCGTAGACGTTCTCCAGCACGTCCTTGAGACAGAAGCGCTGGGGGTGGCGCACGATGCGCACCCGGTCCATGGGGCTCAACTCGGCGTCCAGGCGATGCTCCAAGAGGTCGAACAACTCCTCCAGTTGCGACAGCCGGGCCCACTGCTCCTCGCGCGGCAGATTCGGCTCGGCCTCCAGAAACTCGGCCAGCTTGGAACGGAGCATCCGGATGGTATCGTTCTCGCGGTCCCCGAAGATGTCCCGCACATACGTCAGGCGGTCCCGCAACGCCGCGACACGCTTTTCCGTATCCATGTCAGAACCTAAGGATGTCCGCCGTCTTGCGGCGCAGGTAGTTCAAATTGCCGCACCAGGACTCCCCGGCAGTGGTCAGGCCCTCGAGCGTCACCTCGGACAGGAAACGCTCGCCGCGTTGCCGGGCCTCGGCCAGATTCCTGCCCCAGACGATGCCCAGGGCCAAGTTCGGGTCGAAATCCGTGGGCACCTCGTAGGCCCGATCACGGGGAAGATGCGTATGCACGGTCAGCCAGGGGTGCTCGGGCACGACGAAGCGCTCGATGCGCCCGGACTGCGGCGCGAAGCGGTTCTCGGGCTTCTCGGCCACGATGCGGTACTCGATGCCCACGCCCTCGAAGGAGATGTCCTCCTGGCCGTAGCCCAGGGACTCGCCCAGAGCCAAGCGGATCTGCTCCCCGACGAGGTCCGGCGCGGGCTCGCCCCGCAACCGGGAGATGGCGGTGGACACGCCGTTCTCCACCTGGATGCGTGTGTTCACCTCCATGAGAAACGGCTCCCCCCGGGGCGTGACGATCCATTCCCAGGTGCCCACGGAGTCGTAAGCCACCTCGCGGGCCATGGCCAGCGAATGCGCGACCACCTCTTCCAGCACTCTGGCCGCGTCGAAGGCGTAGTCGATCTCGCCAGGGGCGAAGCCCGGGGCCACCTCCACCCGCTTCTGGCGGCCCGGACTCTGGATGGAGCAGTTGCGGGTGCCGAAGTGAACGATGTCCCCGCCCTGCCGTTCGCCCAGAATCTGGACCTCGATGTGGTTGAAATCCTGGATGCGCTGTTCGATGAGCACGCCCTCGTCCTGGAAATGCCGCAGGGCGTAGCTCCTCACGCGGCGAAAAGCCCGGCGGAACTGCGCCGGATCGCCCACTTCCTCGATGCCCATGCCTCCGCCGCCGGCCGAGGCCTTGACCAGGATCTGGCCGTTGGCCACGCCCTGCTTGGCTTGGAAGGCGAACAACCCGGCCGCGATCTCCTCGGCCTCCATCTCGTCGTAGACCGGTCGGTCGGAACCCGGGATGGTGGGCACGCCGAGCCTGCGCGCCAGACGCTTGGTGTTGATCTTGTCGCCCAGGTCGCGGATGAGCCACCAGGATGGCCCGATGAAGCGCATGGGCCGGTCGCGCAGGGTCACCCGGCGGGCGAAACGAAAGTCCTCGGCGAAGAAACCGTAGCCGGGGTGAACGGCCGCGCACTCCGCGGCGTCGGCAACGGCCAGGATTTCGTTGGCGTCGTGGTAGGAGCTGATGCGGTAGAGGGACCGCTCCCCTCCCTCGGCCAGAGCCAAAGCGGCATGGCCGGAATCGCGGTCGGCCTCCGTGACCACGCAAACGAACTCGTGCCCCAGCCAGCGGCAGGCCCGCAGGATGCGCACGGCGATCTCACCGCGGTTGGCGATGAGGATGCGGCTCTTGGATTCAGCCACGGACGGCGTCGGCCCTCACAGTTCCTCTTTCTTGGCCTTGCGCAGCTCGATGAGGCGCTTCTGGACCTCGAGCACGAGCTTGTCCAGCTTCATCTCCTGGCGACGGTCCAGATCCTGGAAGTTGCAGCCCACGATGCCGTTGTCCAGGATGCGCATGACCCGCCCCTTGACCTGGGAGAGGAAGAGCTTGCGGGCCAGCAAAAGATCGAACTCGAAGGGCTGTCCCTCCTTGAAGACCTTGGCTTCCTCCAGGATGGCGAAGCCGCTGGCCGAAAGATCCTTGACCTGGTATTCCTTGCCGCTCCCCGCGATGCGGACCAACAACCCCGGCACGCGGGTCCGAAACGCCTTGCGGAGCTGGTCATCGTCATTGGGCAAACGCACGTCGAAATCCATCGATCCCCCCTGATCCGAAACTCGCCGTCACACTCGCCTATTGTGCCCCGATCATGCGTTTTTCAAGCACGATCTCCACCCGGCGGTTGCGGGCCCGGTTTTCTTCCGTGTTGTTGGGATAGAGCGGATCAAGATCCGCCAAACCCGTGGCCGTCAGGCGCTTGGGCTCCACCCCCATCTGCATGAGCGCGCGCAGAACGTTCACCGCGCGCAGGGAGGAAACCTCCCAGTTGTCGGCATAGCGCACCCCGGATGGCTTCACGTCGTCGGTGTAGCCCTTGATGTTCACCGTCTGGTCCGGGTGGCGGAAAAGGAAATCCTTGAGTTCGGTGAGCGCCCGCAGCCCCTGGGGCGTCAGCTGAACCTGGCCCGGAGCGAACAGCACGTCGCCGGACAGGCGCAACGTGACGATCCCGTTCTCGAAGTTGGCGCTGACGAGGCCCTCCACGCCCTTGGTGGTTTGGAGCGTCTTGACCTCGGCGAAGACCTTGCGCTGGGACTCGATGATCTGGCGACGCATGAGGGCCTGGTCGATGAGCACCCCGGCCTCGTCGCGGGTCACCCGGCTGGTGGAGACCTTCTCCATCTTGCCCTTGAGGGCCTTGGTCACGGAGGAGAACGTATCGGAAATCTTGGCCTTGTCCGGAGTGGACATGGAGAACAGAAGCACGAAGAAGGTCAGCAGAAGCATGGTCACGTCCGCGAAGGTCGTGAGCCATTCCCTGCTTTCCTCTTCGGGCTCGATGTCCGTGCCCGCGAGCAGTGCCCGTTCGTCGTCGGCCATGGCTACTCACGCTCCTTGGGAGCGAGGAACGAGGAGAGTTTCTCGTAGACCAGCCTAGGGTTGTTGTTCTCCAGAATGGACTTGGCCCCCTCGAAGATGATCTCCAGGTGCAGCTGTTCCTGCAGGGTGCGGGCCTTGAGCTTGATGGAGATGGGCAGGAAAAGGATCGTGGAGAGCAACGAACCGTAGAATGTCGTGATGATGGCCACGGCCATGGCCGGACCGATGGACTTGGGGTCGTCCAGACGCGTGAGCATCTGGATCAGACCGATGAGGGTTCCGATCATGCCGAAGGCCGGGGCCAAGCCCCCCAGGCGGGTGAACACGTCCTGGGCCACCTTGTGGCGGCGTTTCATGGAGCCGATCTCGATGGCCAGAGTGGTGCGGATGAGGTCGGGGTCGGCGTTGTCCGCGATGAGCTGGCAGGACTTCTTGAGCACCATGTTCTCGGTCTGCACGTTCTCCAGGGCCAGCAGTCCCTCGCGGCGGCTGATCTCGGCGACCTTGACCATGATGTTGACCACGTCGCGCGCCTGGACGCGTTTGGTGGCGAAAATCTTGAAGCCCGCGTAGAAGGCCTGTATGACCTCCTCGAAGGGAAAGGCGATGCAGATGGAGGCCAACGAGCCGCCGAGCACGATCATGGCGCTGGGAAGATCGAAGAAGATCATCATGTCGCCACCCATGTAGATGGCGCCGATGACCAGGGAGAGACCGAAAAGGAGGCCGAGGAGGGTTGCGAAATCCATAACGGAGCCTACCCTTTATTGAAGGTGTTTCCTGGCCGCTTGTGAGCCGTATACGCACTTTCGCGGCCCCGGTCCAGCCTCGGCCGGACGCCGCCAACCCACCCCCCCGACAAGGAGTCCCGCGTGCGCATTATGGACACTGTACTGCATGCTTCTCAATACCTACACGAAAAGATGGGAGAAATTCAAGCGGGCAGTATCGGCCTCCTGCTGGGCAGCGGTCTGGGCCATGTCCTGAAGGACTTCCGCGAAGACGCCGGCCTGCCCTACTCCGAAATCCCCGGCTTTCCCTGCTCCACGGTGCCCGGCCACTCGGGTCGTCTGCTCTGGGGAGAGCTTGAGGGCCGCCCCCTGGTCGTGCTTTCGGGCCGAGTCCATCTCTACGAAGGCTACGATGCCGCCCAGGTCTGTCTGGGCGTGCGTCTGCTCCGGGAACTGGGCGTACGCACGCTCATCCTGACCAACGCCGCCGGAGCCCTCAACCCTCTGTTCGAAACCGGCTCGCTCATGTGCCTCTCGGACCACATCAATTTCACGGGCCGCAACCCCTTGTGCGGGCCGCACGAGCCGCGCTTCGGGGAGCGCTTCCCGGACATGAGCGCGGCCTACGCTCCGGAGTTGCGGGCCCTGGCCCTGGCCCAGGCCCGACGCCTGGGGCTGCGCCTGGAACAGGGCGTGTACCTCCAGGTGCTCGGGCCGAGCCTGGAAACCCCGGCCGAGACCCGGGCCTTCCGGGCCCTGGGCGCGGACGCCGTGGGCATGTCCACGGTCGTGGAGGCGATCGCCGCCCGACAAATGGGCATGCGCGTCCTGGGCATCGCCTGCCTGACGAACAAGAATCTGCCGGACTGCATGGCGCCCACGAGCCACGAACAGGTTCTGGCCCAGGCCCGGGCGGCATCCGCCGATCTTGGGCGACTGCTCGCCGGGATCATTAAAGAAATTCGCGAAACGGCCGATGGATCGAAGACACCGCCAGTGGCGGAGAAACGGAGCACGGGGAGGGGAAAGGCATGAAACGTTGGGCCGCATGGACCCTGGCGCTGGTCCTGGCCACGCCGGCCGCCGGATGCACCTGGCGGGAGACGAAGCAGGATTTCCGGGACACCAAGAACAGCCTGCTCGGCACCGACCCCACCACGCGGCGGCTCTATGAGGAGGACGATTCCTCGATCATCGAGCTGAACTACAAGGCCGCCGACAAGCTCCACGCCACCCTGCGGGGCTCCCTACCGGCCGGTTCGCCCATCTCCATGGAGCGCTTCGCCAACGACGCCGACCCCTCGGACAAGGCCCCCTTCGGCCGCGTGGTGGCCGGACAGGTGGCCGCGCGCCTAGCCCAGACCGGCCACAGGATCAGCGCCAAGGCCCCGGCTCCCGCAGGCCGCCAGGTCGTCTCTCAAAACGCCACCGCGGTCGAGGAGGAAAAAAACCCGCCCCGCCCGAGCGTCCTGGCGGGAAGCTACGTGCTGGCCGGAGACGTGATCCTCGTGCATGCCCGGGTGGTGACCGTGGACGACGACACCGAGTTGGCGGCCTACGACTGGACCCTGCCGGTGAACAAGAGCACCCGTGAGCTGCTGCCGCAGCTCAAACAGGGCGGCTTCACCCCCTCGGTCAAGAACGCCTTCTGACCCGCCGCGAAACAAAAAACCGGCCGCCGGAGCATGCTCCGGCGGCCGGTTTTGCCTTTTCCAGGGACTATTCGGCCTCTTCATCCTGCGACGGTTTGGCCTTCCATTCGGCGGCGTCCTCGCCAAAGACCCGCCGGGCCTCCTTGAATCCCAGGGAGAACGCCTTGGCGTTCACGGCCCGGATCTTCTCCGGCAGGGACTCCTCCAGGCTCTTCTTCATGACCCGCTGCTGGGCGAAGGGCAGGAGGAAGGTCAGGGCCCCGAGGACCACGGTGTTCATGGCCTGGGCCACGCCGACCTTGTCCCGCGCCAGGCGCGTGAACGGCAGCCCGAGGAACATGTTCGTGGGCGGCTGCTTGACCAGCTCCGGCTCCAGGATCAGCAGGCCGCCGGGCTTGAGGTTGCGGTAGTAGGAGTTGCAGGCGTCCTGCGAGAGGGCCACGAGCACGTCCAGCTCCTGGGCCTTGGGGTAGCTGATGGGCTTGGAGCTGACCACGAGGTCGCAGCGGCTGGAGCCGCCCCGGGCCTCGGGGCCGTAGCTCTGAGTCTGAGTCACGTAGTAGCCGTGTCCCAGGGCCAGGCCCGCGCCGAGCACGCGGCCCAGCGTGATGACACCCTGGCCGCCCAGGCCGGACAGGCGGATCTCGAAACGGTCCAAAACGGGAAGAGGCTTCATGACGCGCCCTCCATGAGCTTCTCCTTGAGCGCCTGGTAGCGCTCCTCCAGGCCGGGGGCGTCGCGCTCCACGAACACGCCCAGGGGCAGCCGGCCCGCGCGCTGCTCCTCGGGCAGCTCGTTGTAGCGCTCCAGCGGCGTGGCGTTCTTCTTGATCCAACGGTACATGTCCACGGGCGACTTGTATTTGTTCTTGCGGCCGAACTGGGTGTGGCAGGGCGAAACGATCTCCACCAGGTTGAAGCCCGGCCGCTCGATGGCCTTGCTCACCATCCGGTCCAGGTTGTGGATGTGGAAGACCGTGCCCCGGGCCACGAAGTTGGCCCCGGCCGCCGCGCCCAGCTCCACGATGTCGAAGCTCTTCTCCATCTGGCCGAAGGGCGAGGTCATGGACCAGGAGCCCTCGGGCGTGGTCGGCGAACACTGGCCGCCGGTCATGCCGTAGATGTTGTTGTTCAGGATGAGCGCGGTGATCCCGATGTTGCGGCGCGCGGCGTGGATGAGATGATTGCCGCCGATGGACAGGGCGTCGCCGTCGCCCATGATGCAGATGACCTTGAGCTTCGGGTTGGCCATCTTGATGCCCGTGGCGAAGGTCAAGGCCCGGCCATGGGTGGTGTGCACGGTGTTGAAGTCCACGTACACGGCCAACCGCCCGGAGCAGCCGATGCCCGCGACCAGGACCACGTCGTCCTTGGCCAGAGCCAGGGAATGCACCGAGCGGATGAGCGAACCGAGCACGATGCCGTGCCCGCAGCCCGGACAGAGCACATGCGGGAATTTCTTGTTGTGCCGCAAATATTGATGGATGATCTCGTTGCCGGTGAACTCGGACATGGCTCACACCTTCTTGATGGCCTTGAGGATCTCGTCGGGAGTGATGATCTGGCCGTCCACCCGGTTCACGGTGCGCACCAGTGCCCGCCCGTTGTTGACCCGTTTCACCTCGCGCGAGATCTGGCCCATGTTCATCTCGGGCACGATGACGGCCCGGCTGTGGCCGAGAATCTTCTCCAGGGCCCGGCGCGGGAAGGGGAAAAGCGTCCCGAGCTTGAGCAGACCGGCCTTGAGGCCCTGCCCTCTCGCCTGGGTCACGGCCAGTTCGGCCGAACGGGCCACGCTGCCGTAGGCCACCACGCAGACCTCGCAGTCCGCGCACTCGAACTCGCGCACGATCTGAACCTGGTAGAGGAACTGGTCGATCTTGCGGTGCATCCGCTCCATGAGCGCCACGACCTCATCCGGCCGCGAGGTGGGGAAACCATTGCTGTCATGGCTCAGACCGGTGACGTGGAAACGGTACCCCGAGCCCAGGGGCGGCATGGGCGGCACTCCGCGCACGGTCTCCTCATAGGGCTTGTACCACTCCGGCGGCATGGTCGGGGTGGTCCGGTTGACGATCTCGAACTCCTCGGCCGGGGGCACGAAGATCTTCTCCCGGGTGTGGGCGGTGATCTCGTCCAGGAGCAGGATCACCGGGGTGCGGTACTTCTCGGCCATGTTGAAGGCCGTGACCGTCATCTCCAGGCACTCCTGCACGTCCGAGGCCGAAAGCACGATGATCGGATGGTCGCCGTGGGTGCCCCAGCGGGCCTGCTGCACGTCGCCCTGGGCCGGGCTGGTGGGCAGGCCGGTGGAGGGGCCGCCGCGCATGACGTTGACCAGGACCAGCGGAGCCTCCACCATGCAGGCGTAGCCGATATGCTCCTGCATGAGCGAGAAGCCCGGCCCCGAGGTGGCGGTCATGGCCTTGCGCCCGGCCAGGGACGCGCCGATGACCGCGCCCAGGCCGCCGATCTCGTCCTCCATCTGGATGAACACGCCTTCGGGCCGCGCCGGCAGCTTCTGGGCCATGAGCTCCATGATCTCCGAGGAGGGAGTGATGGGATAGCCCGCGTAGAACGAGCACCCGGCGATGAGCGCACCCTCGACAACGGCCTCGTTGCCCTGGGCGAACAGGGCCTTGCGCCCCTTCTTCTTGCCGTTTGCGGACATGGCGTTCTACTCCTTGTCCCGGCGGCGGGCGCCCGGCTTCTTGTCCGTGACCACCACGGCGAAATCCGGACAGTGCAGTTCGCAGAAGCCGCAATGGATGCAGTCCTGCTCACGCGCCACCCGGGCCTTGCCCTGACCGTCCATTTCGATGACCCCGGCGGGACAGAAGGCCGCGCAGATGCCGCAACCCTTGCACCAGTCCGGATAGATGGTCACCTTGCTCACGCCTTTCGTTTTTTTCGCCATGGCTCCGACCGCGACTGACCGCCGCGCCAAAGACCGGCGCGACGAAGAGGTTTGCGCGGCACTTTGCCTTCTTTTCAGAGGCAAGGCAAGGGAAACAGGGAGGAAAAGGCGGTGCTCCGGCCTGCTCAGCCCCGCAAAACGGCTTCAGCCAGGGCGTTGATCACGCTGGCGGCCAGGGCCGAGCCCCCCTTGCGACCGCGCAGGGTCACGTAGGGAACGCGCTCCTGGGCCAGGAGCAGTTCCTTGGATTCTGCCGCGTTGACGAAGCCGACGGGCATGCCCACCACCAGGGCCGGACGGGCCCGCCCGGAATCGATATGCTCCAGCAGGCGCAGCAAGGCCGTGGGCGCGTTGCCGATGACCCAGACGGCCGGGGCCAAACGCTCCACGGCCAGATCCACCGCCGCGCGGGCCTTGGTCGTACCCCGGTCCCGGGCTAGGACGGCCGTCTCGGCGTCGGCCATGAGGCAACGCACGGTACACCCCAGGGGCTCCATGCGCCGCTTGGGAATGCCGCAGCGGGCCATGTCCGTGTCCGTGATCAGGAGGCAGCCGGAGGCCAGGGCGGCCAGGCCAGCTTCACAGGCCTGGGGGTGAAAACGCAACAGGGACAGGATTTCGAAGTCCGCCGTGGTGTGGATCATGCGGCGGGCCACCTGCCACTCCACGCCCTGGAACGGGCGCGGCTCGGACACCTCGGAATCGATGATCTCGAAGGAGCGCCGCTCGATGTCCCCGGGGGCGCGGATGTCCTCGACGCCGCTCATCTCAGCCCTCCATGACGATGGTCACCGAGGCCGAAGCCCCCAGGCGATCGGCTCCGGCGGCCAGCAAAGCCAAGGCCTGGGCCCGCGTGCGGATGCCGCCGCTGGCCTTGACCCCCATGTGGGCCGGGACGTTCGCGCGCAACAGACGCACGTCGGCCTCCGTGGCTCCGCCGCCGGAAAAACCCGTGCAGGTCTTGACGAAGGCGGCTCCTGCCCCGGCCGCCAAGCGACAGGCCTGAATCTTCTCCGCGTCACTCAACAACGCGGTCTCCAGGATGACCTTCACCGGGACGCCCGCTGAGCGCACCACGGCCTCAATGTCCCGCGCGACGGCCACCTCGTCGCCATCCTTGAGGGCCCCGACGTTCAGGACCATGTCGATCTCCCGAGCCCCCTCCTCCACGGAACGGGCAGCCTCGAAGACCTTGACCGGCGTGGACTGGAAGCCCAGCGGGAACCCGACCACGGTGATCGGCAGAACCGCGCTCCCAACCAGCGACCGCGTGGCCAGGGGCAGACGGCAGGGAGCGACGCAGACGGAAAAGAAGCCGTGCTCCAAAGCCTCGGCGCAGAGCCGTTCCACCTCCGCCGCAGTGGCTTGGGGTTTGAGCAGGGTATGGTCCAGGCGGCGGGCCAGTTCCGCGCGCAAGGCTGTCACGCTAGCGCCCCCGGGCCTGGTAGCGGGCGAGGTGCTTCTCCAGGCGGCGGCTGATGGCCGTGAGCACCCAGCAGACCAGGAAGTAAAGCACCGCGATGGTGATGAATATCTCGAAGGGCGCGTTCATGGTCCGGTTGTTCACCTGCGTGGCCGTGTTGGTCAGTTCGTTGACCCCGATGATGGAGGCCAGCGAGGTATCCTTGGTCAGGCTCACAAACTGGTTCACGAAGGACGGGATCATGTTGCGCAGGGCCTGGGGCAGGACGACCAGGCGCATGGCCTGGAAATGGCTCAGCCCCGTGCCCCGGGCGGCCTCCATCTGTCCCCTGGGCAGGGCCGCGACGCCGGCGCGCACGATCTCGCCCACGTAGGCCCCGGTGAAGATGATGAAGGCGATGAGCGTGCTCTGAAATTCCGGCACGGCCGTGCCCAGAAGGATGGGCGCCAGGAAATAGAACCAGAAGATGAGCATCAACAACGGCGTGCCGCGCACGATCTCGATGTAGATCACGGCGATGGCCTTGACCCAGAAGCGGCGGGAAAGGCGCATGAGACCTGCGGCAAGGCCCAGCCAGAAGGCCCCCAGGATGCCCAGGGCCGCCAGGACCACGGCCAGGGCCAAGCCGCCGAGCTGGCCCTCGAAGCTCATGGTCTGGGAGTTGAAGGTCAGCGACCCCCGAAGAAAATAGTCGAAATTGTTCCAGACGACGTCCCAGCGCACCCCGGCTCCCCCCTAGTACTTGATCTGACGCAGGAAATGCTTGTTGTAGACGTTGATGGTCAGGGAAACCACCAGGGAGATGCAGATGTAGATCGCCGTGGCGGCCGTGAAGGCCTCGAAGCCCCGGAAGGTGTGCGACTCGATCTGCCGGGCCATGTAGGTCAGGTCCATGACCCCGATGGTCATGACCAGGGAGGAGTTCTTGATCAGGTTGAGGAACTGGGAGATGAGCGGCGGAATGATGATCCGGAAGGCCTGAGGCAGGATCACGTAGCGGTAGGCCTGGATGAAGGACAGGCCGGTGGCCCGCGAGGCCTCCAACTGATTCTTGGGAATGGCGAAGATCCCCGCGCGGATCTCCTCGGCGATGAAGGCCGCCGTGTACACCGTGAGCGCGATGACGCCGGAGGCGAACTCGAAGTCCTGCTTGTAGAGCCACTTGTTCACGGCCTCGGGCAGGAGAACGAACGAACCGAAATACCAGAAGTAGATCTGCACCAACAGCGGCGTGTTGCGGAAGAACTCGGTGAAGGCCAGGCTGAACCAGACGCAGGCCTTGACCTTGGTCATGCGCAGCACGGCGACCAGGGTGCCCAGGGCCATGGCCAGGACGATGGAGATGGCCGAAATCTTGAGCGTCAGCCAGAAGCCGTCCACCAGCCATTGGTGGTACTCGCCGGTGAGGACGACGCTCCAGTCGAAATTGTACTTCAAATCGCTGTTCCCGTTTCGCGAGGACGGTGCGCGCCGCGACGCGGCGCGCACCGTCGTTTCTCAGCCGCTCGAAGGAGTCCGGCCTACGGCCAGATCTCCATCTTCCACTTCAGCTCCAGGGGGCACTTGCTCTTGGGGCCGAACCACTTGTCGTAGATCTTGGCGTACTCGCCGGAACGCCACATCTCCATGA
Source organism: Desulfovibrio aminophilus DSM 12254 (assembly GCF_000422565.1). Lineage (NCBI taxonomy): Bacteria > Pseudomonadati > Thermodesulfobacteriota > Desulfovibrionia > Desulfovibrionales > Desulfovibrionaceae > Desulfovibrio > Desulfovibrio aminophilus. Next base: position 108,784 of record NZ_AUMA01000010.1, read on the forward strand.
GCGAGGCGTTGACGAAGTCGCGGAAGTCCGAATCGTTCTCGGGCAGGCCGAGGCCGTAAGGCTCGTCGGCGATGAAGTCGCCGGTGATCTCCCACATCTCGGGCTTGTCGTCGTTGGCCTTGAGTCCGGCAAGGATGGGCGCGTCGGTGGTCACGGCGTCGACCTTGCCCTGCTTGAGGGCCAGGAAGGCCATGGGGTAGGTGTCGAAGGAGATGACCTGGCACTTGGGCTGGGCCTTCTGGATGTTCTTCTCCGAGGTGGAGCCCTTGGCCGAGCCGACCTTCTTGCCGGCCAGATCAGCCACGGTATTCACGCCGCCGCCCTTCTTCACCAGGAGCTTCTGCTCGGCCGGGAAGTAGGTGATCGAGAAGTCGATCTCGGCCTCGCGCTCGATCTTGTGGGTCATGGTGCCGGCCACGATGTCCACCGAGCCCTGGGTGAGCATGGGGATGCGGGTGGCCGAGGTCACGGGCTTGAGCTCCAGCTTCGCGCCCAGCTTGTCGGCCAGGAACTTGCAGATGTCGATCTCGAAGCCGACGATCTGCTTGGAGTTCTCGTCCACGTAGCCGAAGGGCGGCTGGGAGTCCTTGACGCCCGCCACGAGGACGCCCTTGCTCTTGATGTCCTCCAGTTTCCCGGCGAAGGCGGCGCCGGCCAGAAGCGAGAAGAGCGCGACAAAGACCAGGACAACAGACAGCTTCTTCATGAAATCCTCCTCTGGGGTATGCGTCCCGCCTGGGCGGGGTTACAGGATCTCCTTCAGGAAGGCTCGGGCCCGTTCATGCCGGGGATTGGAGAAGAAGACGTCCGGCGGGGCCTGCTCCAGCACCACGCCGCCGTCCATGAAGATGACCCGGTCGGCCACTTCGCGGGCGAAGCCCATCTCATGGGTCACGCAGAGCATGGTCATGCCCTCGCGCGCCAAGTCCTTCATGACCGTCAGCACCTCGTTGATCATCTCCGGGTCCAGGGCGCTGGTGGGCTCGTCGAAGAGCATGACCTTGGGCTTCATGGCCAGGGCCCGGGCGATGGCCACCCGCTGCTGCTGTCCACCGGACAGTTCCGCCGGGTACTTGTGAGCCTGGTCGTGGATGCCCACACGCTCCAGCAGCGCCAGAGCCACGTTTTCGGCCTCGTCGCGGGCCATGCCCCGGACCTTGATCGGGGCCAGGGTCACGTTCTTGAGCACGGTCAGGTGCGGGTAGAGGTTGAACTGCTGGAAGACGATGCCGATCTCGGCCCGCAGGGCGTTCACGTCCACGCTCTTGTCGTGGATGTCCTTGCCCTCGAAGAGGATGGTGCCCTGCTGGTACTCCTCCAGGCGGTTCACACAGCGGATGAACGTGCTCTTGCCCGAGCCGCTGGGACCGCAGATGACGAGCACCTCGCCTTTTTCCACGGTTTCGTCGATGCCGCGCAGGACATGAAAACCGCCATACCACTTCTGAAGCTTCTGGATCTCGATCATCGACATGGGCAGGGAACTCCGAAACCGCCCGAAAGGACGGGGATTCTCGCCGAATTGCCAGGGGATTCGACCTGTTGGAACCGAAAAAGCGTGCAAAACGCGAAGGAAAACATGTACCTGTGCGAACTCGTCTTGTCAAGGAGCAACGCCGTCCAGCGTCCCCACTCTCCGGTTGACAGACCTCCGCCCATCACGCAGAAGACCGATCAAGGGGAACCCCATGATACCGCCCATCAACACGTCGCTTCTGGAGCTTTTCCGGATCGGTCCGGGGCCTTCCAGCTCCCACACCATCGGACCCATGCGCGCGGCCCGGGACTTCCTGGCCGCGATCCGAGCCTTGCCCGAAGAGGTGACGTCCCGCGCGACCCGGCTGGAAGTGCGCCTTTATGGCTCCCTGGCCGCCACCGGTCCGGGCCACGGCACCAATCGGGCCGTTCTGGCCGGACTCCTGGACCAAGCGCCGGAGACATGCTCCCCTGAGTTTCTCGGCTCCCTGGACCTCTCTCCCGAAGCCGTCCACCACATCGACCTGGGCGGACGAGGCCTCGTCCTCCACCCGGCGGACGTGATTCCGGATTTCACCGAACACGGCTTCAGCCACAGCAACACCCTGGTCCCCCGGCTGCTGGACACGCACGGAGCCGTGCTCATGGAGCGACGCTACGCCTCCATCGGCGGCGGCTTCATCCACTGGGAAGGCCAGCCCGAGGAGCGCCGGGGCGAACCGGTCTTCCCGTTCTTCGACATGCGGTCCCTGAAGTTGGCCTTGAGCGAGTCCGGGATGCCGCTGCACGAACTGGTGCTCATGAACGAGACCGCCCTCACCGGACGCGGGCAGGCCGAAATCCTGGCCGACCTGGACCGGATCATGGAGGTCATGGACGCCGCCGTACGCCGGGGCCTGACCGCCACAGGCAAGCTGCCCGGACTGGGGCTGGCCCGCAAGGCGCACATCCTGCGGGCCCGGGCCTCGGCCGCCGAAAGCGGGGCCGGGCGCTTCCTCCTGCACCTGGACGCTTACGCCTTCGCGGCCGCCGAGGAGAACGCGGCCGGAGGCATCGTGGCCACCGCCCCGACCTCCGGCTCCTCCGGGGTCATCCCGGCCGTGCTGGCGCTGCTGCGGCGACACCAGCACCGCGACCGCGACGCCCTGCGCCAAGGTCTCATCGCCGCCGGAACCATCGGACTGCTCGTGCGCCACAACGCGAGCATCGCCGGGGCCGAGGTCGGCTGCCAGGGCGAGATCGGCGCGGCCTCCTGCATGGCCGCCGCGCTTCTGGCCTACGCCTCGGGCCTGCCGATCTGGGCCGTGGAGACGGCCGCCGAGATCGCCTTGGAGCACCATCTGGGCCTGACCTGCGACCCGGTGGGCGGCTTCGTCCAGATCCCCTGCATCGAACGCAACGCAATGGGCGCGGTCAAGGCCTACAACGCCTTCCTCATCGCCAGCGTGGAGGATCAGGGGCTGAACCTCATGGGGCTGGACGGGGTCATCCGGGCCATGCTGGAAACCGGCAGGGACATGAGCGCCAAGTACAAGGAGACCGCTACCGGCGGCCTGGCCTTATCCTGTCCGGCCTGCTGAATCCCTTGGCGAACGGGGTTGTGTTCTGATACGGAATGGAGGCCCATGAAATCTGTCCTCAGCCCGGGAGCGGACATGACGCGCGCCACCCTGCCCCGCCTCGCGATCCTTGCCATAGTCCTCACCGCGTTCGCGCTCCTGGCCTGCCGGAGCGAGCACGCCGCGCCGCCCCCCACCGCGCCCGTGCGCACGGTCATGGCCGAACCCCGCGACACCCCCATGGTTCTCTGGTCCGTGGGCACGGTGCGCGGCTCCAACTCGGTGGCCGTCAAGTCCCGCCAGGACGGCCGGATCATCAAGATCCACTTCCTGGACGGCGACGAGGTCCACTCCGGGGATCTGCTCTTCACCATCGACCCGGTCTCGCAGGCCCTGGCCCAGGCCCAGGCCCAGGCAGGGCTGTCCGGCGACAGGGCCTCCGCCGAAATGGCCGTGAAGGAGCTGGCCCGCTACAAGACGCTCTACGCCCAGGGCGCGGTGAGCAAGGACGAATTCGACCAGCGCCGCACCGCCGCCGAAACGGCCCTGGCCCAGGTCCGCTCCTCCCAGGCCGCCGTGGGCATCTCGGCCCAGACTCTTGGGTACACCGCCATCCGCTCCCCCATCGACGGCCGCATCGGCATCGCCAAGCTGGACGAGGGCAACCTGGCCCTGGCCAACCAGGACGTGCTGGCCGTGATCAACACCATCACACCCATCGACCTGGATTTCTCCCTGCCCGAACGCTACCTGGAGGACGTGCGCCTGGCCTTCCGCTCCGGCCCGGTGCAGGTCGTCGCCGCCACCCGCGGAGCCAAGTCCCTCCAGGTCAAGGGCTCGCTGCGGGCGATCGACAACAGCATCAATCCGGCCACGGGCATGTTCAACATGAGGGCCCGTTTCGAAAACACCGACGAAATCCTCTGGCCCGGCCAGTTCGTCAGCGCCGGCGTGATCCTCTCCACCATCAAGGGCGCGGTGCTCGTGCCGGCCCAGGCCGTGCAGCGAGGATCCGACGGCGACTTCGTTTACCGCGTGAGCGGGGGCAAGGCCGAACCGGTTCTGGTCAAGGTGGGCATCCCGGTGGATGACTACGTGGTCCTGGACTCGGGACTCAAGGTCGGTGACGAGGTGGTGGTGGAAGGCCAGATCCGGCTCTACCCCGGCGCACCCGTGGCCCCGCAGACGCCCGGCAAGCCCTCGGGGACGTCCTCGTGAGCCTCTCCAGCCCGTTCATCGAGCGTCCGGTCATGACCTCCCTGGTCATGGCCGCCCTGCTCTTCTTCGGCCTGGGCGCGTATTTCGTCCTGCCCACCAGCGACCTGCCCGCCGTGGATTTCCCGACCATCCAGGTCTCGGCCAGCTATTCAGGGGCCTCGCCCGAAACCATGGCCTCCAGCGTGGCAGCTCCCCTGGAACGGGAGTTCGCCAGCATCGCCGGGCTCTCCTCCATGAGTTCGTCCAACAGCCTGGGCTCCAGCACCATCACCCTCCAGTTCGACCTGGACCGCAACATCGACGGCGCGGCCATGGACGTGCAGGCGGCCATCACCCGGGCCAACACCAACCTGCCCGACGACCTCACCGACCCGCCCACCTTCCAGAAGGTGAACCCGGCGGACGCGCCCATCCTCTACATCGCGCTGAGTTCGCCCACGCTGCCCATCTGGACCATCAACGACTACGCCAAGACCTACCTGGCCGAAACCATCTCCATGATCCCGGGCGTGGCCCAGGTGCTCATCTACGGCGAAAAGAAGTACGCCCCACGCATCCGCCTGGACCCCATGGCCCTGGCCTCGCGCGGGATCAGCCTGGACGAGGTGCGCCAGGCCGTGAACGACCAGAACGTGAACCTGCCCCTGGGCAGCCTGCAGAGCCCCACCCGCACGGTGACCCTCATGGCCAAGGGCCAGCTCCTGAACGCCGAGGAGTACCGCAAAGTGGTGGTGGACTACCGCGACGGCCAGCCCGTGTATCTGGGCGATCTGGCCGAGGTGGACGACGGTGTGGAGCACGAGTATTTCGGCGCCTTCCACAACGACAGGCCGGACATCCTCCTGGCGGTGAAGCGCCAGCCCGGGTCCAACACCATCGCCGTGGTGGACGCCATCCGGGCCAAGCTGCCCGGCATCCAGAAGCAACTCCCGGCCTCCCTGACCGTGGACGTAATGTACGACCGCAGCGAGTTCATCCGGGACTCGGTGGCCGACGTGAAATTCACCCTGGCCCTGGCCATCGGCCTGGTCATCCTGGTGGTTTTCGCCTTCCTGCGCAGCTTCGCCGGAACCTTCATCGCCGGGGTGGCCATCCCCTTCTCCATCATCGCCACCTTCTCGGCCATGTATCTCCTGGGCTTCACCCTGGACAACCTCTCGCTCATGGCCCTGACGCTCTCGGTGGGCTTCGTGGTGGACGACGCCATCGTCATGCTGGAAAACGTCTTCCGACACGTGGAGCAGGGCAAATCCCCATTGCGGGCGGCCTTTGACGGGGCGGCCGAAATCGGCTTCACCATCCTCTCCATGACCTTGTCCCTGGCCGTTGTCTTCGTGCCCATCCTGTTCATGCCCGGCATCCTGGGCCGCATCCTGCGCGAGTTCGCCGTGACCATCACCGTGGCCATCCTCATCTCCGGCGTGGTGGCCGTGACCCTCTCGCCCATGCTCTGCTCCAAGATCCTGCGCAAGGACACCAAGATCGCCGAAAGCGGCCGCTTCTTCTCCTGGATCCTCGCGGGCTACAGCAAGAGCCTGCGCCTGGCCCTGGACCATCGGGGCAAAACCCTCATCCTGGCCGCGCTCATGCTCGCGGCCACGGGCCTGTTGTTCGCCTGGGTGCCCAAGGGCTTCCTGCCGCCCAACGACGTGGACCTGCTCATGGGCTACACCCAGGCCCGCCAAGGCATCTCCTACACGGCCATGGCTCAGCTCCAGCGCAGCCTCTCCCCCCGGCTGGCCGCGGACCCGGACGTGGAGAGCGAGAGCCAGATCATCAGCTATCCCCTGGAGAATCAGGGCCTCACGGTCATCATCCTCAAGCCCCAAACCGAGCGCAAGGCCACCGCCGACGAGGTTCTGGCCAGGCTGCGCCCCAAGCTCAACTCCGAACCCGGCCTGGTGAGCTATCTGGTGAACCCGCCGCTCATCCCCATCGGCGGCAAGTCCGCGCGCGGCGACTATATGCTCACCCTCCAGTGTCCGGACACGGCCCTGCTCTACGAGTCGGCCCAGAAGCTGGAGAAAGTGCTCATGGCCGAGCCCTCGCTCACGGGCGTGAACTCGGACCTGCTCCTGGCCGATCCACAGATGCACCTGGACATCGACCGGGAAAAGGCCGCGCGCCTGGGCATCCCGGTGCGCTCCATCGAGGACGCCCTGTACTCCTCCTATGCCGAGCGCGGCATCTCCAACATCTACGGTTCCCAGGACGTGTACAAGGTGGTCATGGAGCTCAAGCCCGAGTTTCAGCGCAATGAAAAGGCCCTGACCATGCTCTACCTGCGCTCCGCCGCCGGAGACCTCGTGCGCCTGGACGCCCTGGCCGAACTCCGGCCCGAGCTGGGCCCGGCCACGGTGAACCACACCGGGCAGCTCACCTCGGTGACATATTCCTTCAGCGCCGCGCCCGGAGTGTCCCTGGGACAGGTGAACGAGACCGTGGAACGCCTGGCCGACGCCAACCTGCCCGCCGAGGTGAGCCGGTTCATGGAGGGCACGGCCAGCGCCTTCAAGGAGTCCCTGGGGGGCATGACCCTGCTCCTGGGCATCACCGTGTTCCTCATCTACGTGCTCCTGGGGTGTCTCTACGAAAGCTACGCCCACCCCCTGACGATTCTCTCGGGCTTGCCCTCGGCGGCCATGGGCGGCCTGCTCACCCTGCTCCTCTTCGGCCAGGAACTGGACCTCTACGGCTACGTGGGCATCATCATGCTCATCGGCATCGTGAAGAAGAACTCCATCATGGTCGTGGACTTCGCCATCCAGGCCGAGAAAACCGGCAAGAGCCCGGAGGAAGCGGCCTTCGAAGGCTCCCTGGTGCGCTTCCGGCCGATCATGATGACCACCATCGCGGCCATCATGGGCGCGATGCCCATCGCCCTGGGCTTCGGCGCGGGTGCGGAGGCCCGGCGCCCCATGGGCCTCGTGGTGGTGGGCGGACTGATTCTCTCCCAGGTGGTCACCCTGTACCTGACCCCGGTGGTCTACACCTACATGGACCGGCTCCAGCGCGGCAAACATCGACTGGAGACCACCCCCGGAGCCTGACCGCCCGGCCTTGAACCTCCGGCCGATCCGTGGCATAGGGGCGGCGCGGGACGCGGGGGCCCGGCCATACGCGGCCGCGCCCGCAACCACTCCCGACAAGGAAGCGACGCATCGTGGACATCCTGCTCCAATACATGGATTTCATCCTGCACGTGGACCGTCACCTCGGCGGACTGTTCGAGCACTACGGAACCTGGATCTATTTCATCCTCGCGGGTATCGTCTTCTGCGAGACGGGGCTCGTGGTCACGCCGTTCCTCCCCGGCGACTCCCTGCTCTTCGCCGTGGGCGCCCTGGCCGGGGCCGGACTCATCGATCCCTGGCTGGCCTTTTTTCTGCTCATGGCGGCGGCCATCTGCGGCGACAACGTGAACTACTGGCTGGGACGCAAGGTCGGCCCGGCGGTCTTCGTACGCGAGACCTCGCGGCTGTTGAACAAGAAACACCTCTTCCACGCCCAGGCGTTTTACGAGCACCACGGCGGCAAGACCATCATCATCGCCCGCTTCGTGCCCATCGTGCGCACCTTCGCGCCCTTCGTGGCCGGGATCGGACGCATGAACTACCGCCGTTTCCTGGCCTACAGTCTGGGCGGCGGCATACTCTGGACCGGCTCGTTCATCGCGCTCGGGGTCTTCTTCGGCAACCTCCCCGTGGTTCGCGAGAACTTCGGTCTGGCGGTCATCGCCATCATCATCATCTCGGTCATGCCCGCCGTGATCGAAATCCTCCGGGCCCGCAGGCGTCAGGGGAAGGCATGAGCGACGCGACCGACTCTTCCACCTCCCGCCAGTCCTCGACCTTCGGCACGGTGGCGGTCTGGGTGATTTCGGCCTACGCCGGGGCTCAACTCATCTCCAACGTGGCCAGCCTGAAGATCGGCCTAGTGGCCGGATTCGCCGTGGACATGGGCACTTTCCTCTATCCCATCACCTTCACCCTGCGCGATCTGGTGCATAAGGTTCTGGGGCGTTCCGGCGCCCGGGCCGTGATCCTGGCCGCCGGAGCCCTGAACCTGTTCATGGCCCTCTATCTCATGTGGATCACCGGCGTGCCCGGCGACCCGCAATGGGGCCTCGACGAGCAGTTCAGCGCCGTGCTCACCCCGGTCTGGCGGCTGGTGGCGGCCTCCATCCTGGCCCAGGTGGTCAGCGAACTGACCGACACCGAGGTCTACCACTGGTTCGTCCGCCGCGTGACCCGGCGCTTCCACTGGCTGCGCGTGCTCCTGAGCAACTCCGTGAGCATCCCGGTGGACAACGTGATCTTCGCCGTGGGAGCCTTCGGCTTCACCCTGCCCTGGACCGTGGTGGGCGAAATCTTCCTCTTCAACCTGGTGGTCAAATACGGCGTGACCCTGGTAAGCCTGCCCTTCATCTACTTCGTGCGGGAACGCCGCAACGGCGACCCCCAAGCGGACTGATCCCGCCGCATCCCGACGGAACGGCGGATGCCGAAACCGCGCCACGCACGCCACGCGCATCCCTCCACGCCGTGCGGACGCCCGCCGTTTCTCCCTCCCCATGGCCCTGCGGCGCCGCCATCGGGCCGGACTCGAACCGGGCCTCTGCCTGAAGTCCAGCGGAAGGCCTTCGACGCATCCCGCATGCCCCCGAGCAATCCCGCGCGACCGTCCACCGGCGCGAACGCCTTGCGCTGCCCAGTCTTCTCTTCCGCCCTGGCTACGGACCCCATGCACGAGCACGGTCTCAGCCCGACCACAAGCGATGAAAAAAGCCCGGCCGAAGCCGGGCTTTTTTCATATCAGGGGCGTTGAACGTCACAGCTACTTGCTGTTGAGCGCCTTCTCCTGCGGGAAGACCGGCAGGTAGCGGTAGGACAGGCTCATGACCAGGAAGCCGTAGGCGATGATCATGACGCTGGGAGCCCATTCCGCCCAGTTCGGCACGTACACGTACCACTTGTCGAAGGGCATCACCGGCAAGGCGATGGTCTGCACGGTGAAGACGTAACGGTTGATGACGATGCCGAGGCAATCCAGGATGGCCGCGAGGTACAGGAGCGCCGGGCGGTTCCGGATGGCCGGGGTGATGAGCATGATCGCCGGGATCACGCCGCAGAGGAACAGCTCGGTCCAGAGCATCCACTTGCCGTACACGGTTCCCCAGAACATCTGGTCGAAGGTCAGGCCCATGCGGGGCAGGACGTCCGTGGCCCAGGCCCAGGTGTCCAGGAGCTTGAAGAACATGTACACCGTGAGCATGGTGCCCGCGATCTTGCCCATGAGCGCCTTGACCTTGAAGTCCACCAGCTTGCGGCCGGTGAGCTTCTCCATGAACGTGCAGACCAGCACGGTGAACACCGGGCCGGAGCCGACGGCCGAGAGCACGAACAGGAAGAAGGTCCAGGGCCAGATGAAGAAGCCTTCGCGGAAGGCGTACGGACGGCCAAAGAGCACGCCGTACATGCCGCCCAGGGAGCCCTGGTGGAACGTGGACAGGAAGGTGCCGATGCCCGCGAACAGGGCCATATGCACGTGCATCTGGTGGGCCAGATGGTGCAGGAAGGGGATCTTGTTCAACTGCTTCTGTTCCAGGATGAGCGGCAGGTACTCGATGACGAGCACCATGCAGTAGCAGGTGATGCAGAAGATCACTTCCGTGAGCATGGAGTGGACGTTCGGGTGCCAGTAGCCGAACCAGGCCCGGATCGGCTGCCCGATGTCGAGCGTCAGGACGAGCATGGCGCCCGAGTAGCAGATGAAGCCGACGATGACCGTCAGGTTGATGATGTTCTTCAACTGGTCGATCTTCAGGATGTACTTCAGGAAGCCGGTGAAGAACGCGCCCGCGCCCAGGGCGATGACCGCCAAGTCGAAGGTGATCCACAGGCCGAACCCGAAGTAGTTGTCCAGGCCGGTGACGCCGATGCCCTTCCAGAAGATGATTCCGGCCGCGTAGGCGCCCCAGGCCAGGCCAAGGCCGATGAAGGCCAGCCAGCCCAGGAACTTGCCGAGCGAGCAGCGCTCGAGGCCCTCGGGGAAGAGTTTGCTGTCCATTTGCGCCCCCTATGCTTTCTTTTCGTTGGGCAGGTAGTTGTCGCCCAGGCGATGCACCCACTCGCGCTTGCTGTAGTAGTAGACCTGGGGTCCCAGGCCCAGCTTCTCCAGCAGACGGAAGGCGTGCTTGCTGTGCGCCAGCTCATGCACCTTGTGCTCGGGGTTGTTCAGATCCCCGAAGACGATGGCCCCGGTGGGGCAGACCTCGGCGCAGGCCGTGACGTAGGCGCCGTCGGGCAGATTGTTCGGATCGCCGCCGTTCTGGCGCGCCTTGTCCTTGGCCTGCTGGAAGCGGGTGTGGCAGAAGTTGCACTTCTCAACCACGCCGCGCGGCCGCACGGACGTGCTGGGCGAGAGCCCCTTGTCCATGCCGGTGGGCCAAGTCGGGTCGAACCAGTTGAAGTAGCGGGCATGGTAGGGGCAGGCGGCCATGCAGTACCGGCAACCGATGCAGCGCGGGTACACCTGGCTCACGATGCCGCCTTCCTCGTTCTTGTCCGTGGCCACGACCGGGCAGACCGGCACACAGGCGGGGCTGGAGCACTGCATGCAGGGTCGGGGCATGTAGGCCGCCTCGTACTCCGGGAAGGCCTTCTTGTTGTTGATCTCGTATACGAGCATCCAGGTCAGCGTACGCAGCTTGTTGGAGGCGTCGTGCGTCACACCGGCCCAGGCGTCCATCTCCGGCGTGGCCGGAGCGATGTTGTTCTCAACCTGGCAGGCCACCATGCAGGCACCGCAGCCGGTGCATTTGTCCACATCGATGACCATGCCCCATCTGATTTTGAATTCTTTCGCTTGCATCTGGGGTCCCCCTACATTTTGGCGACGCTCACGGCGGAGCCGGCCCACACGGAAAGACCCGTGCCCGGTTCAGCGCTCACGGCGAGGATTTTGCAAACGTTATCGCCCTTGCCCTTGGTGTAGGGATCCCAGGCCGTGCGGCCCAGGCCCAGGGGGGCGGCCACCACACCGGGCATGACACCCTCGCTCAGGTTCACACGTGCCGAGATGTCGGCGCCGCCCGCGGCGAGCTTCACCTTGGCGCCTTCGGAGAGCCCCAGCGACTTGGCCGTGGCCGCGCACATCTGCACGAAGACGTCCTTGCCGTAGAGTTCGGTCTCACGAATGGTGGGCAGATTGAGGGGCGGCGTGGCCAGCTTGCCCGTGCCGATGTTCAGGTGGGCCTGGGCGATGAGCACCAGCCCCTCGCCTTTGATCCCGGCCAGGGCCTTGGACATCGCTCCGGCGTCCAGGGAGGCCTGGGCCGAGCCCTTCTTGTCGGAGACGTGGACGGCTCCGCCAGCCAAAGCGTCCCAGTCGGCCCCGATGGCCTCGACCTTGGCCTTGAGCACGTCCTCGAACGCGCCGAAGCCCAGGTCCACGCCGAGCTTGCCGGACAGGCCCAGGATGAAGTCGGGAGTGCCCTTGCAGTCCTTCTCGGGAGCGACCACGGCGGTGGCCAACGCGTAGGTGGCCTTGCCCAGTCCGTAGGGGCTCTGGGCGTCGTCGAGACGCTCGAAGGGGTGCGGGGCGGGCAGGACGAGGTCGGCCATGACCGCGGTCTCGTCCATGAAGGTGCTGAAGGAGACCAGCATCCCGGCCTTGCGCAGGGTCTTGGCCATGTTCCCGGCCTGGGGCAGCGAGTAGGCGGGGTTGGCTTCGTAGACGAAGAGCACCTCGGGAGCCGGAGCCTTGCCGGCGTCCACGGCGGCCAGCCAGCCGACCAGATCCTTGGCCAGCAGGCCCGCGCGATCCGGGGCCGAGGCCACGGCCTTGGGGAACTCGGGGAGAACATTCAGAGAGCCCAGCATGGCGTTCAGGGCCACGCCCGCCGCGTTCAGGGCCACCCCCGCGCCCTGGCCGGACTCGGAGCCGACCACGATCACGGGATTCTTGGCCACAAGCAGGGCCTTGGCCACGTCCTTGAGCGCCTCGGGATTCACTCCGGCCAGCTTTGCGACGGCCTCGGGGCCGAACTTGGCGGCCAGATCGGCGAAGTCGGAGAAGCCGCCCAGGGAGGCGGACTTGCCGGACTTGACCAGGAGGTTGACCAGACCCATGGCGAAGGCTGCCGCGCCGTCGGGGCGCACGGCGACCCACTTGTCGGCCACGGCGGCGGTGCGGTTGCGCACCGGACCGGCGTAGACCAGGGTCAGGGTCTTGTCGCCCTCCATGGGGCGCTTGGCGGCGAAGGCCTTCTGGTTGCGCACCACGGGGCCGAAGGCGTCCATGATGTCCGCGCCGATGCAGAGGATCAGGTCGGCCTCTTCCAGATCGTAGCCGATCTGGCCCGAGCCGCCCATGACGCCGTTCCAGGCCTTGGCCATGGCAGTCTGGTCGGCGGGCATGTAGTAATAGGACTTGGAGCCCAGACCCGCCAGGAAGCCCGAGAGGACCTCGTTGGCCGTGCCGGAGAGATCACCGCTGATGGCCGCGACCTTGCCGTCCTGGCCTTTGAGCCCTTTCAGCTTGTCGGCCAGCAGGGCCTCGGCCTCGTCCCAGGAGATCGGCTTGAACTTGTCGCCGTCCTTCTTCATGGGGCCGGCCACCCGCGAGGGGCTGCGCAGCATCTGGGAACCGGTGGCGCACAGGGGGCAGACGCCGCCCTTGCTCAACTCGTTGGCGGAGTTGCCCTCCACGCCGTAGGCGATGCCCGCCACCTTCTTGACCTTCACGGCGCAACCGGCGGGGCACAGCTTGCTGTACGTGGCGTCGGCGGTGAGCGCGCCGTATTTCAGCCGAGGAATCCAGGACCAGTTCTGACTCCAGATGGAGGCGTCGTCGGCCAGTTTCCACGGGATCGGCGTGAACAAGGTGCCCGCCGCGCCGCCCACGACGAATTTTATGAATGCTCTACGATCCAAACCCATGTCAGCACCCCTCTCGTTACTTGTGGCAAACGTGACAGGCGTTGCTCACGCCGTTTTCGGCGTGGCAGCGCTCGCACTGCCACATCTTCATGGTCTGCTTGCTGTAGCCGCTGAGCTTGTTCTCGTAGTACTTCGGGGCCTTGTCGGCCTTGGCCACGTCGAGGTGGCATTCCGTGCACTCGAAAGGCTCATGGGCCTTGTGCGAGAACAGGACGTTGTCCGGCTGGTACTGATAGTTCCGCCAGGGCACTTCCTTGTTCTTCTGTACGTACTCCTGCACGTACTTGGCCTCGGCTGGAGTCTGGCCGATCACATCCGAGTGGCAGCCGGTGCACTGCTCGTTGGTGGGCATACCCTGATAGGAGCCGTCTTCCCGGAAGAAGTGACAGCTGTCACAGGTGAGGCCCTGGTCCTCGGTGTGGACCTTGTGGCTGAACTGGATCGGTTGATCGAGCTCGCTGTAGAGCAGGCCCGGGAACACGACCCAGCCGGCGACCACGGAGAGAAGGAATCCCAGGACAAACGCCAGGAATCCTCCGCCACATTTGGTAGTTTTTTTCTCCTCCATAACCTCGCCCCATCACTCCTTGAGTTAAAGACACGTTCTCCAGAATGAATGCCGTTCTTTAATTTGAAGCTTCTTTCCGTGTCAAGCGAATAGGAAAAAATTCACGAGTCCTCGGCGCTCAGGATGGACATTGATGCCTATTTATTTCAACACATTAGCTATCAGCCTCCAAAGAGGCGTCCCGTCCATACTCGTCCTGAAAACGTACGATGTCGTCCTCGCCCAGGTAGGGGCCGCTCTGAATCTCAATGATTTCAAGAGGAACTTTGCCTGGGTTGCTCAACCTATGTGAGGTGGTCTTGGGAATGTCGATGGACTGATTTTCCACCAGAAGCGTTTCCTTGCCGCCCACCTCCACCACGGCCGTACCCTCGACAATGACCCAATGCTCACTGCGATGGTGGTGCATCTGAAGGGAAAGCCGGGCCCCCGGCAACACCTCGATGCGCTTGATCTTGAAACGCGGCCCCTCCTCCAGCACGCAGTAGCTGCCCCAGGGACGGCGCACGGTGGGGTGGCTCTCCACCAGTGTGCTGCCCTCCTCCTTGAGCCGACCGACAACTTCCTTGACCCGCTGCGCCTCGCGGAAGGGCATGGCCAGCGTGGCGTCGCGGGTCTGCACGATCATGGTGTCGGTGAGCCCCACCGCCGCAAGCTTGCCGCCCGTGCTCACCAGCAGGCACCCGCGGCAGTCCATCTGGAGCACGTCGCCCTGCAGCACGTTGCCCGAGGCATCCTTGTCGCCCAGCCGGTAGATCGCCTCCCAACTGCCCAGATCATCCCACTGGAACCCGGCCTCGACCACGACGATGTTCTTGATGCCCTCGACCACGCCGTAGTCCACGGACAGGCTCGGGAGATTCCGGTAGCCCGAGGTCAGAGGCGTCTCGGCCCGGCCCAACCACCAGGCCCACAGATCGGGCTGGAACTGGGCGACGGCCTTGAGAAAATCCTTGACGCGAAAAAAGAACATGCCGCTGTTCCAGTAATGCTCGCCGTCTCGCAGGAAAACCTCGGCCAAGTGCAAGGGCGGCTTCTCCACAAACTCACGGACCAGGAAGGCGTCCCGTTCCAGGGATTGCCCGCGGGCGATGTAGCCGTAACCAGTTTCGGCCTTGACCGGCTTGATGCCAAAGGTGACGAACCGGCCCTCGCGGGCCAGCTCCTGGGCCCGGGCCAAGGCCTTCACCCAGGCGTCATGCCCGCGCACCACGTTGTCGGAGGGAAAGACGGCCACGGTCACGCGGTCGGTTTCGGCCGCCACCCGGTCCAGGGCCAGCAGGATGGCCGGAAGGGTGTTGCGCGCCAGAGGCTCGGCCAGAACCTGGGGTTCCAGGCGCGGATCCAGCTCCCGGACCTGGCTGCGCACCTCGAAGACGTGTTCCTCGTTGGTGACCACCCAAATCCGCTCCGGAGCGAAGAGCCGCAACACCCGCTCCACGGTCTGCTGCAAAAGGGTCCGACGGCCGTCCAGGGCGATCAGCTGCTTGGGGAAAAGACTGCGGGACAGGGGCCAGAGCCGGGAACCCGAGCCTCCCGCCAGGATCACGGCATGGCTTTCGGCGAACGCGGCGGCGGGATCGATCCGCGAGGACGCTCCTGGCTCGGTCATCCCTCACTCCTGCCCAAAAACGAAGGGCGTCTCGAAATCACGCAGCAATCCGTGCTGCCGATCCTTCTCGGAGAGCACGGGTTCGGCCACGGGCCAACGGCAGTCCAGGTCCGGGTCGTCCCAGCGGATGCCCTCCTCCAGCTCCGGGGCATAGGGCGCGTCCACCTTGTAACAGAAGTCGGTGTCCGGCTCGAGTGTCAGATAGGCGTGGGCGAATCCCCGGGGCAGAAACAGGCGCAGCTGGTTCTGCGCGTTGAGCTCCTGGCGGAAAACTTGGCCATAGGTGGGCGAACCGCGCCGCAGATCCAGGGCCAAATCGAGGACCGCGCCGCGCGGAACCCAGACGAGCTTGGCCTGGGCCATGGGCGGCCTCTGGAGATGAAATCCTCGCAACACTCCGGAGGTTCGGGAATGGCCGTGGTTATCCTGAACGAAATCCACGTCCAGACCGGCGCCGCGGAACGCCTCGCGGCTCCAGGTTTCGAGAAAGAATCCCCGGTCGTCGCGAAAGACGCGGGGCTCGACGACCAATAGCCCGGGAAACTCGGTGGGAACGACCCGCACTCTCTCCTCCTTGGGGAACGCGCCGGAAGGCGCTCCGGTTCAGATAGCCGAGAACACCGCTGGAGACAACCCCGAACGCCCCTCCCGCGCCTTCTTTTCGGCGCGTTCCAGCACTCTTCCCTTTTCCGGCCCCCTCTGGTAGTCGATTGGCGGGCCGAAACCCCGGCCAAGGAACAGCCATGAACTTTCTGGACGTGACCATCGTCGCCATCCTGATCCTGGCGGTCATCCGAGGACTGGCCAAGGGCTTCGTGCGCGAGGCCGTGTCCCTGGGCTCCCTGGGGATCGCCACGCTCACGGCGTCCCGCTATCACGGCGTCCTGGCCCCGCATCTGGCCGTGTACATGAAAAACGGGGCCACCATCGCGGCCACCAGCTATCTCCTGACCTTCCTGGCCACGCTCGTGGGCTGCTGGCTGGCCGCCCTGTTCCTCCGCAACCTGCTCAAGGTCACCCTGCTCGGATGGCTGGATCATACCGCCGGCGCGGTCCTGGGATTCGCCGAGGGCTGCCTCGTCAGCCTGGTGATGCTCCTGCTGCTGAACACGTTCCTGCCCGGCATGGAGACCGTGCGGCATTCCCTGCTGGCCCCGCGCGCCGACCCGGCGTTGCGCGCGCTGGCGGACATGGCTCCAAGCAACTGGCGCAAGACGCTGGAGGAACGCGGCATCACCCTCCCCAAGCAACCGCCGTCCCTGCGGGAAATTCTGGAAAAGAACGGCATGCCCGTGCAAGGCGCGGACACCGCCCCCTGATCCCGTTTTCGCCACACCTCATCAAGGAGAGATTCGTGAGCGCGGAACAGTCCCTGGCTCGCCTGCTGGGCGTCATCGATCGACTTCTCGGGCCCGACGGCTGCCCCTGGGACCGGGAACAAACCCCGGAAAGCCTGTGCGACTATGTGGTCGAGGAGTCCTACGAACTGATCGAGGCCATCCGGTCCGGACAACCTGACGAAGCGCGCGAGGAACTGGGCGACGTGCTCTTCCTCCTGGCCTTCATCGCCGTGCTCTTTGAACGGCGCGGAGCCTTCGATCTGTCGGAAGCCATCGAGAACAACACGGCCAAAATGGTCCGCCGCCATCCCCACGTGTTCGGCGACGCCTCGTTCGAGAACCAGAAGGAACTGCTCAAGAACTGGGAGCGCATCAAGCGCGAGGAGAAGAACGGCGACGGCCACGGAGGCGGCCCGGCGCGAATATTCGCTTCCCTGCCCAAGGGCCTGCCGCCGCTTCTGCGCGCCTATCGCATCCAGGCCAAGGCCGCCCGGCTCGGTTTCACCTGGGAGACAGATGCGCGGATGGAAGAGCAGTTGCGTTCGGAATGGAAGGAATTGCAGGAAGCCCTGGACCGGGGGGACAAGGCGGGGATGGAAGAGGAGTTCGGCGACTATCTCTTCGCCCTGGTGGAATACGGTCGGCGCAAGGGCATCAAGGCCAACGCGGCTTTGGACGCCGCCAACCGCAAATTCCTGGCCCGCTTCGAACGCATGGAGGACTTGGCCGCCGGCTCGGACCGGGAACTGCCCGCTCTGGACCTCGCGGCCATGAATGAACTCTGGGCGCGGGCCAAAGCCGGAGACGAGCCCTCAGGAGACGCCTCTTCCTGAAAAAAATTCCGCCGACCTAAAGCTCCGGCCTGAAAACGCCGATAAGACGTTTACGGGGTATTTGAACAACCCCATCGGAGTCTTTATGGACAATACGGCGTCTCTTGTTTTCCAGCCCGTTCCCCTGACGCCTGCCGCGCCCTCGGCGGTGGAGCGCCCTGACACCCGGCCCGTGGAGGCCATGTCCCACCCCGGGGCACAACCGTCGAAACGGGACTCCTCCCCCGACGAGGGCACCACACCCCGCAACCAGGCGGAAGGCAAGGGACTCCGTCTGGACGTTCAAATCTGAGGCTCCCGCGCCGCCGCCCAGGCGGCAGCCCGAGCGACGGCGCGGAGGCCGGATTCAGTTCACCGAACGGAAGGCCTTGGCCGCGGCCCCGCAGATCGGACACTTGGCCGGCGCCTCATTCTCCGCGATGTAGCCGCAGACGGTACAGATCAGATAGCTCATCTCTTCCTTGGCTTCCAGGTTCTTCAACGCCTTGGCGTACAGTTCGGCATGCACCTGTTCCGCGTCCAGGGCATAGCGGAAGCTCCGTTCTGCGGCCTTGTTGCCTTCTGCGACGGCGGCCTCGATCATGGGCGGATACATGGTTTCGAACTCGTAGGTTTCACCGCCCACGGCCTCCTTCAGGTTATCCACCGTGCTTCCGACGGCCCCCAGGGCGCGAAGATGGGAATGGGCATGCACGGTCTCGGCCTCGGCTGCGGCCCGAAAAAGCTTAGCGACCTGGGAGTACCCTTCCTTGTCAGCCTGTTGCGCGAAGGCGAGGTATTTGCGGTTGGCCTGGGATTCGCCGGCGAAAGCCTGCTTCAGGTTGGAATCGGTTTTCGACATGAGATCCTCCTTGATTTTATTAGTAATGAATCCTATTACTATTCTAAGCTTTCGTCAAGAAAAAAGTCCGACCGCGCGAGACGACCGGACCAAACCAAGAACTCACT
This sequence comes from Desulfovibrio aminophilus DSM 12254, assembly GCF_000422565.1. Classification (NCBI taxonomy): domain Bacteria; kingdom Pseudomonadati; phylum Thermodesulfobacteriota; class Desulfovibrionia; order Desulfovibrionales; family Desulfovibrionaceae; genus Desulfovibrio; species Desulfovibrio aminophilus. The sequence continues at coordinate 127,280 of NZ_AUMA01000010.1, forward strand.
GAAGAGACAGGAAGCTCAATCATCCTCTTCCTTGCGGGCGAAGTTGCGCTCAGGCGCACCGCAGCGAGGACATCTCCAGTCCACTCCGGCCTGTGAAAAATCGGTTCCAGGCGCAAGCCCCCCCGCCAGATCGCCTTTCTTCGGATCGTAGATGAAGCCACACATGAGGCAAACATATCGGTCCATGGCCCACTCAACCTCCTGTGGACGACTCTTCGCGGAAAACGCGTCTCCCGCAAAGAATATCCTAGCTCCGCCAGGCAGGGAGCGCAACGTGGCGGCCGGCGCTTCAGCGCGCGGGAGCATCGGTGGGCAGCATGTCCGCGGGAGGCATCTCTCCCCGTTCGAGCCGATACGTCCTGCACATGCACGATTCCCGCAACTCGCCCAGGCAATACAGATCCAGAATCTTTCGCCGTACCGTCGGGGGATCATAGCGATGCGTCCGGAAAAAGGGACAGGTTTCAGCGAATTCGCACGGTTCCATCAGTTCCCCTGGGACCGGCGAAGATGGGTGCGACCGGTTCCATGAGCGGAGTCTAGCACCGCCCCGCAGGGGAGACAGCAAGAACCGTTTTTTTATAAAAACGGGGACAACGGGGAACGCGACCGCGTGGGCGACCGGAAAGCGGCCGACCTATTTTCTGTCCTTCCAGTATGCCCAGCTCTTCTTCGGATCCTTGGTCATGTCCCGACAGAAGGCCTCATATTCGCCCACCAGGAGGGACACGTCGGCGCAGGAACTCATTTTCACCGTCATCTCTGACTTGTGGTCGTTCAGCTTCAGCGCGGCCAAGCGCACATCGGAAAAGAAACTCGCCAGGGCGAGGTTGTAGTCCGCGGACGACCGATACAGCTCCTTGACCCTCGCATCCGCTCCGAGCGACGCGCGCTTGTCGCCTATGCACTCCAGCACGATATACTGATAGGCCGCACACATGGCGTGCTCGTCGGCCAACTTGGCGCGGACGGCCTCATCGTCGAAGGCTCGCGCCGCTTCCGCATTCAGGATCAGCACTGCGGCCAGGGCGAGGCCCAACATCAGGCGCGGACGCCGCCGCAAAAGAACGCGTTTCATGTCACCTCCGGAGACAGGTCCAGCTCATCCGAGCAACCGGTCCGCTGGAAAGAACGGGCGACGTCCATGCCGCCCAGCCCATTCAGGCGACCCGATCCTTTCGCAGCTTCGTCTTCATTCGGAACAGGCGGGCGACCGCCACGAAAAACAACGGAATGAAGACCAGGTCGATGAAGGTGGCGGAGATCATGCCGCCGCACACGGCGGTGCCGATGGCGTTCATGGCGCCCGCGCCGGCGCCGCTCGCCACGGCCAGCGGCAGCACACCGAAGAAGAAGGCCAGGGAGGTCATCATGACCGGCCGGAACCGGGTCTTCACCGCGCCGAGCGTGGCGTCGATGAGGCTGTCCCCGTGGGACATGCGCTCCTTGATGAACTGGATGATCAGGATGGCGTTCTTTGTCGAAAGGCCGAGGGTGGTGAGGAAGCCGATCTGGAAATACACGTCGTTGGGCATGCCCCTGAGCGACGTGGCCAGGATGGCGCCGAACACGCCCAGCGGCAGCATGAGCAGGTTCACGAAGGGTATGGTCCAGCTCTCATACAGCGCGGCCACGCAGAGGAAGATCACGAAGATGGAGAAGGCGTAGAGGACCGGGCCCTGGGCCGTGGCCATGCGTTCCTGGTAGGAAAGGCCGTTCCAGTCGAAGCCGATGCCCTGCGGCAGCTTGGCCGCAAGCTCCTCCATCACGATCATGGCCTCGCCGGTGCTGTGGCCCGGCGAGGGTTCGCCCCAGATGTTGATGGACGGGAAGGCGTTGAAGCGCTCCAGTTTGGGAGAACCGAGCGACCAGCGGCTTGAGGCGAAGGAGGAAAACGGCGCCATCTTGCCGGAAGTATTGCGCACGTAAAGGCGTTCCAGATCCTCCGGCAGCATGCGGAACGGCGCGTCGGCCTGGACGTAGACCTGCTTCACCCGGCCGCCCTGGACGAAGTTGTTCACGTAATACCCGCCGAAGGCCGCGGACAGGGTCTCGTGGATGGAGGCCACGGGCAGCCCCATGGCCCCGGCGCGGTCCCAGTCCACGTCGATGTAATACTGGGGCACGTCGTCCACGCCGTTGGGCCGCACCCGCGTCAGGCGCGGATCCTTCATGGCCATGCCGAGAAGCTGGTTGCGCGCCGCCATAAGCTTCTCGTGCCCGAGGCCGCCCACGTCCTGCAACTGGAAGTCGAAGCCCGAGGCCATGCCGAGTTCGATCACCGGCGGCGGCGGAAAGGCGAAGACCATGCCGTCCTTGATCTGCGAAAAGGCCCGCATGGCCCGTCCCGCGATAGCCTTGACCTTCTGGTCGTCCCGGCCGCGCAGGTGCCAGTCCTTGAGCTTGACGAAGGCCAGGGCCATGTTCTGACCCTGCCCGCCGAAGCTCGTGCCGACGACGCTCAGGAAGCTCGCCACGGTCGACTTCTCGTTTTCCATGAAATGCGTCTGCACCCTGTCCATGACCGCCTGGGACTGCTCCAGGGTGGAGCCCGCGGGCAGCATTGCCTGGACCATGAGAATCCCCTGGTCCTCGTCCGGGATGTAGGAGGTGGCCATACGGCTGAAGGAGAAGGCGACGGCCGCGACGAGCAGGACATAGAGCAGCAGGAAGCGCCTCTTCCTGTCGAGCGAATAGCCGACGAGCCCCACATACATGGAGCGGACCTTGAAGAACACCTTGTCGAACCAGCGGAAGAAGGGCCGCAGGAAGAAGATCGCGCTGTCCGAGGGCTCGTGCCCCTTGGGCACCGGCTTGAGGAACGTGGCGCAGAGGACCGGGGTCAGGATCAGGGCCACGAGCACGGAGAGGAGCATGGAGGCGATGACGGTGATGGAGAACTGACGATAGAGTACGCCGGTGGAGCCCTCGAAAAAGGCCATGGGCCCGAAGACCGCCGAGAGCACCAGGCCGATGCCGATGAGCGCGCTGGTGATCTCCTCCATGGACTTGGCCGTGGCCTCCCGGGGCGGGAGCCCCTCCTCGGCCATGATGCGCTCCACGTTCTCCACCACGACGATGGCGTCGTCCACCAGCAGGCCTATGGCGAGCACCATGGCGAACATGGTCAGCATGTTGATGGAGAAGCCCGCGGCGTCGAGCACCGCGAAGGTGCCGAGCAGGACCACCGGCACCGCGATCGTCGGGATGATCGTGGCCCGGATGTTGCCCATGAACAAGTACATGATGAGAAAGACGAGCAGCACCGCCTCGAACAGAGTCTTGACCACCTCCTCGATGGCCACCTTGGTGAACGGCGTGGTGTCGTAGGGGTAGATGACCTTCATCCCCGGCGGGAAGTAGCGGCGCATCTCCTCCATCTTCTTCTTGACGGCGTTGGCGGTGTCCAAGGCGTTGGCTCCGGCCGCCTGGCGGATGGCCATCGCGGCCGAGGGCTTGCCGTTGTAGTTGGCCACGACGTCGTAACGCTCGGTGCCCAGCTCCGTGCGGCCGATGTCCCTGATGCGCACCACCGAGCCGTCGGCATTGGAGCGGATGGGGATGTTGGCGAACTCCTCCGGCGTCTGCAGCAGGTGCTGGACGATGATGGAGGCGTTCAGCCGCTGGCCGGGCAGGGCGGGCGCGCCGCCCAGCTGTCCGGCGGAGACCTCGACGTTGTAGGCCCGCAGGGCGAGGACCACGTCCTCCATGGTCAGGTTGAAGTTGGTCAGCTGGTTCGGATTCACCCAGACGCGCATGGCGTACTGACTGCCGAAGTTCTCCACCTCGCCCACGCCGGGTACGCGCGACAGCACCTTCTCCAGCTTGGACTGCGCGTAATCGCGCAGGTCGTCGCCGTTCATGCTGCCGTCCTCGGAAATCAGGCCGACGACGATCAGATAGTTCCGCGTGGACTTGCTGACCTTGACGCCGGACCGCTGCACCGAATCCGGCAGGCTGGCCATGGCGAGTTGGAGCTTGTTCTGCACCTTGGACCAGGCCACGTCCGGGTCGGTGCCCGCCGCGAAGGTCATCTCGATGCGCGCCGCGCCGGACGAGGAACTCGTGCCGCTCAGGTAGAGCAGGCCGTCCAGCCCCGTCATCTTCTGCTCGATGATCTGGGTCACGGTGTTCTCCACCGTCTCGGCGGAAGCGCCCGCGTAGTAGGCGTCGATGGCGATGGAGGGCGGCGCGATGGGCGGATACTGGGCGATGGGCATCTTGTACAGAGACAAGAGGCCCAGCGTCATGAGGATGATGGCGATCACCCAGGCGAAAACGGGTCTGTTCAGGAAGAATTTGGAGAGCATGCGCTGCGTCCCTCACTACAGATATGAGGCCGGCCGTCATGTTGGCCTCGGAACTCGTCAGGGCGCACGGAGCAATCGCTCTCGGCTCTTCGACGCGCAGACCACACAGATCGCCTTGCCACCGCGTACACCGGTACATTCCCGGCGTTCGGCCGTCAAGACGGCTCAGCCGCCCGCCCGGGCGCACATGCTGGCCCCACCCCGCCTTGAACAAGGGCTGCGGAGACAAAAGGCAGGAATGGAGGAGAGAATCCAGCGGACGCTTGATGTAAAACTGGCGGAGGGGGAGTCAACCGAAAGTCTCAAATAACCATTTGAAATAAAATAACTACTGCGATTCAGCTTTTCGCCTATGCCCCCATACATGCCCCCAGGCATAGGATGCTGCCCCAGGTCCACGGGAGAGTGGGAAGCGGCTCTCCCGCACAGGCACCAAATAAAAAGCCGGGGTTGGGCGCGCACTTCCGGGCACCAATTGCCTGGGGCGAACATACGCCCAATCCCGGTTGCCAAGGAGGAGCGTTCCGCAGTGTCCTACGGAGGTGTCTCCCAGGAGGTCATCCGGGCAATCTCCGCCCTTGGCGAAGCAAGTGTAAGCGATTCCACGGGCGCAGGGCAAGGCCCATGAAACCGGCGTTGTTCCATCAGACCCCCCGCTACCAGTAGCGGCCCCATTGCAACCCCGTTAATCCATATCCTGTGCAGCGATCTCCCGCTGTTTTAAGACTAGCTGCACCGGCTGCGCGCCCGCCGCGCTAAAATCTTGTTCTTGGACACAGGGGGCTCGTTCCGGCCTGGGCGGCCGGAGCGCCCTCGGCTCCGCCGCCGTTATTAACGGAGGAACCGGTAAAGGGGGACCGCCCCGAAAGGGGAGGAAGGTCCTCCTTTCTTATTGCCGGTATGGACGGTATGCGACGTTCAACTATTTCAATATGTTGCATACCGTCCAAAACGGTTGGACGGTATGCCTGTTGGGCGGTATGCAACATGCAGTAATTACTGCATTTGTACTCTGGACGGTATGCCCTGGACGGTATGGCCGGTATGGGCCTGGACGGTATTCTGGACGGTATGGACGGGATAACGGGGCCCCAAAAGCAGAGGCCGGGTTGCCCCGGCCCCATCGATCTAATCCACTAGACGCCTACGCCAGGAGCCGACGCATTTCCTCGTCAACGTCCGCGCCCCACCAGGCCATGACGTAGCGTGTGGACTTGCCCCGGCTGTTCTCGCGTTCCTCTTCCACCAGGCGGCCAAGCTCCAGGCCCTGGGCGATGAGCTTCTTTACCGTGGCCTTGCTCATGCCCAGGGCCACGGGCAACACGTCCAGGGCGGACCTGGCGGTCAGCGGCGTTTCACTCTCGGCGATGGCCTGCTCAACACGGTTCAGGTCGTCCATCATGAAGTCCCCCTTGTAGGGCACGAGCAACCCGCCGTCACCGCGGCGGAAGTAGTTCATGCCCGTGGTCTTCGAGTAGTTGCTTTTGGCGACACGCCAGCCCTGGAGCAGGGTGTCGCTCGCAGCGCCCAGCGTGGCCGCCAGGGTGGGCGGGACCGAGACTGTGGTCAGAAGCCAGCGGTGCGCGTTGACCAGGGCTGTGGCCCCGCGCACCGCGCCCGGCGCGAGGGCCGTTTCCAGTTTCTTCGTTGAGTCCAAATCCTTTCCACTGGCCTTGTTCACGTGCGCGATGGAGAACATGACTTCGGCCCCGGACTCGGCCAGAAGGACGCGGAGATGGGCCGCCAGGATTTCCATCTCATTGTTATCCAGCTCCGAGGCCGCGCCCATGAACTGGGCCACCGGGTCCAGCACGAGAACCCGGGGCCGGATGCGCCGGGCCAGGGCCAGGGCCTCGCGGTAGCGGGCGCTGGGCTGGAGGTTTCCACAGCGGTCCCGCTCCATGAAGCGGTAGTCCCCGGCCCCGCGCACCACGTAGAGCCGGGACAGATTCACCTCGCCTTCGACCATGCGCCGCAGGTGGTAGGCGCGCTCGTCCAGGTCTTCCGTCTCGTCCTCGGCGGTCAGGAACAGCGCCGGACCCGTGGTGTGGAACTTGAACACCCCGCCGGTGAAGTCCCTGCCCGAGGCCACGGAAGCGGCTATCTGCAAAGCCAGGGTGGACTTGCCGCTGCCCCCGTGCCCGGCGATGAGCGCGATTTTCCCTTTGGGCAGGCCGCCGTCGTTCACCCCGCCCATGAACCAACGGGCGGGCTTGGGCGGCGTCCGGCCCAGGCGCTCAAAGGACAGGTCTTCGATGTTCGCCACCGCGAAGGGATTGCGCACCACCACGGCGGGGGCCGCGGCAGGCGCGGCCTGGATCGGGTTGAACACGTCGCCTGGATCGGCCGGGCCATAGACCTCCCGGCAACCGGCAATGGCGCGCTCGATGGTGCGCGCCCGGTAGTCCTCCCGGCCCTGCCACTTCTCACGCTGGCCCAGGGCGCTCTCGCTGAACAGGCGTTCCATCTGCTCGGCGTCCCGGCGGCACCAGAAGGCCAGCATCGAGAGCAGCGCCAGATCGGCGGCCGATTGGTCGTCCTTGTAGGCGGACAGGTCGCCCGCGTCGAACAGCGCGGAGAACTTGCCTCCGTTACTCGCTGCGTGGGCCTTCTCCAGGACCTCCTCGTCCGTGAGGATCGAGGTGCCGACCTCCAGCGTGACCGCGGCCACAGGCTCCGGGTCGGCCAGGTGCTCGGCGTGAAAGGCCTCCAGCTCGGCCTGGCGCTCCGGCACGTCCCTCCGGTCGCCCAGGGCCCGGCCCGTGACCGTGAAGTAGCGCCCCGTGGCGTAGGCCTCGACCCGGCCTTTGCGGCACCGGCCGGGAGGCAGCTCGCCGCGCACAAGCACGTGGAGCCCGGTGCCGCTGGGCGAGACTTCGGCGTAGCCGTTCAGGATGCGTACGATCTCCGCAGCCCAGGGTTCGATCTCGCCCTGGGGGTCACGGCACTTGTCGAGGTCCACGCCCACGATGCCGTCCCCATTGAACACGAAGCCCAGGCCGTCGAAGCCGCCGCGCTGGTAGGCGGCCAGGGCCTGGGCATAGGGCGCCCAGGTGGCGGGCTGGTTCACCGCTGCGGGATAGCCGGTCTTGGGGTCCGCGGGCTGTTTGGCGCGATGGCAGACCCAGCGGTCCAGGGCCTTCAGCTCTTCGGGGATATGGTCGGGGGTCAAGGCCGAGGCGCTATTCATGCGCGGCCTCCCCGGCGACAAGCGCCGCCTCTTCGGGATTGAAGAAACGCATCACGTAGGGCGCGTCAGGCGTTGGCAGGATTTTGCCGTCAGCAGACTTCTCCAACTCGTCATACTCACGCAGGAAGAGATGGCCCGCGAACCGGCTGCAACGTCCCGTGGCGGGCGTGACAGGAAGGCCCCGGCCCGGTTCCGGCGGGTTGCAGGCGCAGAATCCGCGGTCCTCTGCCCAGCCCAGGACCCGCGTGAAGTGGAGGCAATTCCCGCAGCGCGATTTCCACTGGTTGTGGTTCAAGTCCGTGATAAGCGGACCGTCGAGGTCGCGGCCTTCGCCGCACCAAGCGCCAATTGAGACTTTCGGCCAACCGTTGGGCCCCGGTTCGCGCCGGCGGCATTCACCGAGTTGACCTTTTTCAGCAGCACGACTATAGAAGATGCAATCTTCACAAGTAGCAGTAAGCATATTTTCCTCCGTTGGCCGGGGCGTGTCCGCGCCCCGGCCTTCATTTTTTTCAGGACATCGTTTAGGCTTCCTGTGTCGAGGGTGGAGATTGCCCGGACTATGCCAGCCGCTTCCGGGCTGGCCTCCGTGGAACGCTCCGCTCTCGACCCTAGTGCCCCTGGTAGCGGAACAGCTTGTTCCCGACGCGCCAACCCACAGCATCGCTGTCCCAGACCGCTTCCGCGGGCATCCCGTTCGGCCGGGTCGGCTCCTCCAGCACGGTGCCGGGCCGCTGCTCGAACTGGTAGGCCGTGTCCTGAAACCAGTCGTTCCAGCCGGTGCCCTTGACCTTGCCTTTCAGGATCAGCCGGTCCATAAGCTGGTCCTTGATCACGGGGTCGATGGCCTTGCCGCCGTTGGCCCGGATCGCCTTGCTGACCTCTTCGGCGTAGCGCCGGTTCAGGCGGGCGACGAGCTGGCCCTGTGCGCTGTCGGGCTCGACCTTGTGAAGATCGGCCACGCGCATCCCCAGAACCGAAGCCGCAGCCTCCTTGATCCGGTCCGCGTCACTCCGCACCTCATCCCACACAACCTTCCCGTCCGCCTTGCCGATCCCCAGATAAATACCGTCGAACTTGTGGCGATCCTCGGGCGATAAGTCGGTCAGATGATCGATGGACTTCCATTCGGCTTTAAACTTTTCCGGGTCCGTGGCTGCCAGATTGGTGAAATACCAGTCCACCGCCGGATCACTGACAACACCCGCGCCCTTGCTCATCGTCGTGACATAGGCCTGGGCCTCTCGCTGCATCCCTCTCGGGGCTTCAGCCACGTATTTATTGACCAGGCTCGTATCGCCCGCCTTCAAGGCTTTGGTTAGACCGTCTTCCCACTGCTGAGCCTGGACCCGCTCGGCCTCATTCCGGCGGACCTGGGCGAAGCTGTAATCAGACTTCGCCATGTCCTTGGCCCGCTCTTTCGCCAAAGGGTTCAATCCGCTCTTTTCAATGGCCGCAAGCTGGGCATCGATCCCCAGGGCCCGGGTTTTCTCGACGACGCTTTGAGCCTGGGCCAGTTCGGTCAGGGGCTTGAGTTTGCTTTCCAGCTTCATGGCATCCTCGCCCAGCAGGCGGGCGTCCTTGCCCAGTCCCTGGGCGAACCCGAGGGCCCCGGCATCCGCGCCGCGCTCGGCCGCCTGGAGGATGATCTTGCTTTGGTACTCAGCCACCATGCGGTCCGTGGCTTCCGGAGACAGGCCCTTCAGCTTGGCCGCGCCGCGGACCGCCTCCGCGCCCCGGGCCATGCCCGCCTCGAACAGGCTGGAACTGGTGTAGTTGGTCACGGCGTAACTGCCTTCACTCTCAGCCAGGGCGAGTTGCGTTCCGGCCTGCCACTCCTTGCGCTGTTGCGCTTCATGGCGGGCGACACTCGTTTCGCTCTCTACCCGGAACGCTTGCGCCTTTTTCAAAAACGCGGTGCGCTGGTTGTCGTTGTCCAGCGATCCCGCGATTTCATCCTGGACCTTCTGGAAGGCCTCCTGGGTCCGCTTGACGGCACCCAGGGCGTTTTCGCCGCTCTGGCTGTAAACCCCGCCTTCTCCGTTCAGGAACGGATTCATCGCGTCATGGAGCTGGATGTACGCGCCGTAGGCCTTGTTCTCGTCTTCCTCCACGCGCATCCGGTAGGCCACCGCGCCCAGAGCAGTGCCCATGTTCGTCAGGCCCTGGCCACCGCTCTGGAGTTCCTTACCGTCCGAGCCAAAAGCGGCAAGCGGGGTATTGAGCGCCTGTTTCGTGGCGTTCAGGTCCACCGACTGACGGTCGAATTGCTGCTGGTACTGCGGGATGACGGGCATCAGTAGGGCCCTCCTTCCGAACCGGCGCGTTCGATGAGGGTGTGAATGTCCGAGACGCGCCACGCCGTGGTTCGCGGCCCGAGCTTCACAGGGCGAGGGAAACGGCCGGTCTTGCAGCCCTGCCACCAGGCAGATTTGCTCACCGGAATAATTTTGAGGATTTGAGGGAGCCGGAGAAATCCAGACGAGGGGATTGAGACGAGTTGCGTATCCACAATAAACCTCCTAGGTTCATCGTGGATTAAATCCGGCTACCCCCCGTGGCGCTAGGGTAGGCGCTTTAGGCAAAAGGGTAGGCGCTTTAGGCAAAACGCGAGTTACTTTTTCTTCCCTCTTGCTCGCAGGCCCCGACTTCTATGCGCGTGTGCGCGATCCTTGTTCCATGGCTCGTTCGCCAGCGCAGCACCCAAAACGCGGTGGCCTACTTGCTGGAATTGCTGATCCACCCGCGTAGCCAATTGACTATTTTCAGTAATACCTTCGCTTCTCAATTGATTAACAAAACGAGTCAACTCCGCCAATGACGGCTTGCATGTCATGCGCGGCTCGGCCTCCTGCGGCGTTCCATCACCATCGACTGTGGGCGGCCCCGCCGTAGTGCTGTTCTCGGCCTCCTGAAGCAGCGCCGTTGCACGGGCCTCCAGCTCTTCCGCTTCCCTTTTCCGGAATTCCGCCAAAGAGTTCACCGCCGACAAGGAAAACATGAGGTCTTGCCAGGAATATCCACCGGGAAGAGTCGGCAGTGCCCAGTAGGCGCGAAGGTCGCCACCTGGAAAGTGGAGCGGCGTCAAGTACCCGCCGGTGCAAAGCTCGTACAGCCCCTGCTTATCGACGCCAAGAATCCGCATCGCGTGTTGCGCTGTGATCGCGTCCTGGCTCACGGCAAGCCCCCCTATACTCGCCCCCATGAAGAGTCAGGGCCAGGCCGCCAGGGGAGCAGCTTTTCGACGCCGGGGATCAGCCGGAGCCTAGGCCCTGGGAATGCGCCCTATGCCTGCGGCTCTGCCGCCAAGGCGTTGTCGATATCCCGGATCAAGCACTCATGCGCGTCTTTAACAAGGACGTTCAAAAGGTCCGCCACGCAGGTGCCTCCGCTGAGGTCCGCCACATGGGGGCATTCGATCAAAATTTCTGCCAAGGAAGACAAGCCGGCAAGGCACCGGACCGCAATGTCTTCCGCGCCCAGTAATCGCTCTTGCCCGTTCCTTCCGAAGTCGGATACTATCTCTTCAGCCATGACGACCTCCCTACAGGTTGTCGGGTTAGGCTCCGGCGGGGTATGCGACACCCCGCCGGAGCCGATTTATTTACGAGCCCACAGCGGGCCGGTGCGGTCCCCTGTGCTGCTGTACGGAGAAGGCAAGCCTTTGAGCCGGAAGACCTGTTCGGTGAGGCGGCGTTCTTCGGCGTCCGGGGACGTGAGTTCGTCCAGGCTCGCCTCCTCGACCCGCCAGTGGCCGGACGGGAGCTGACGGCCCCGGAGCCGGCCGTCGCGCAGGTAGCGGCGGATGGTGCCCACGCTCACGTCCAGGCGCTGGGCGGCCTTGGGTAGTCTCAAGTAGCGCATGGCGTCACCCCTTTCGATCAGCGCATCGCACAGCGGGCGACGGCTTCGGCACCTTGCTGTCTCACGGCCTGGCCTCCCCCCGGTTGCCGCAGGCCACGCGGGATGACGCCGGGGGGACAGGCTCCACCGTGACCCTGGCCCGGTAGCCCAGGGCCGCCAGGCCCATTTCCAGGTGATCCCAGCGCGAGACGTGGAAGAGGTCCAGCAGGCGGCGTACCGACTTCGGGTCGGTTTCCAGGAGCCGCGCAAGCCGGACTTGGCTCACACCCTGGCGGCGCATGGCCTGGTAGATCGTGAGCTTGACCTCGGCCATGGCCGGAATGTCCACGAAGCCGCCCGGCTTGGTCTTTTTCGGCGTGGGAGCAAGGGGGATGTCCTCCCCGTCGTCCATCATGGCGGACAGCATGGTCAGGGCCACGTCCAGGGCCATGTCCCGCGCCTCGGACTCGCTCCGGCAGGCGGTGAAGGCCCCGGGGATGCCCTCGACAACCACGAGAAAGGTGCCGTTCTCCTCGGGGGTGATGGTGTAGGGATAGCGCAGCATCTAAAGCTCCTTCGGGTCGATCCCGAGCTGCTTGCACAGCATCTTGATGTACTCCGGGCCTAGATCGACGTTGCCGTGGGTCGAAACCGGGGCCTTGCGGCCCTGGTAGCGGACCAACTGGTGCCCGCCTTTCCCCCGGGCCTTCTCGATCTCCGCGCCCAGGGCGGCCAGCCGCCGCAACAGTTCCTTGCCCTTCATGCTTCCTTCCTTATAGGGCACTTCTGCCCTATGTCAAGATGCGTCCTGGTGGCGAAGGGGGATGACCTTCCCGCCTTGGCGGAGCCCGTCCAGGAAGTCCGCCCAGGCCTGCATCATCTTGCGGCGTTCGGGCAGAAACTCGGCGTAGTTGTAAGCCGCCCGCACCTTGTTCCGCTCGGCGTGGGCGAGCTGGCGCTCGATGGCGTCCCGGTTCCAGCCCTGCTCGTGCAGGAGCGTGGAAGCCATGCTCCGGAAGCCGTGGCCGGTCATTTCATCCTTGCTGTAGCCCAGGCGGCGCAGGGCCGCGTTGACCGTGTTCTCGCTCATGGGGCGGGACCGGCTGCGTTCCGAGGGGAAGACATAAAGGCCCGCGCCTGTCAGGGGATGGAGTTCCCGCAGGATTGTTACGGCCTGCCGGGACAGCGGCACGATGTGCTGCTCCTTCATCTTCATCTTGGCCGCCGGGATGCGCCATTCCCCGGCCGCCAGATCGATTTCGGACCACTCGGCCCGTCGCAATTCGCCGGGACGCACGAAAACCAGCGGGGCCAGCTTGAGGGCACACTGGGTCACGAGGGTCCCCTGGTAGCCTTCCACAGCCCGCAAGAGCGCGGCCACAGCCTGGGGATCGGTGACGCTGGCGTGGTGCTTCTGAACGGTCGGGGGCAGTGCGCCGCGGAGGTCCAGGGAAGGGTCGCGCTCGGCCCGGCCCGTGGCGACGGCGTAGCGGAAGACCTGGCCGCACTTCTGCAACTGGCGGCGGGCCGTCTCCAGGACTCCCCGCGACTCCATGCGTCGGATCACGGCCAGCAGCTCGGGAGGGGTGATCTCGCGGATAGGACGCTCTCTGAGAAACGGAAGCACGTTCTTTTCGAGGCGCTGCCAGATGTCCTCGGCTCCATCCGGGGTCCAGGTGTGCTTGAACTTGTCGAACCACTCCCGGGCGATGTCTCCGAAGGTTTCTTCCTGGGCCCGGGCTTCGGCCTGCTCCGCCTTGCGGGCCGCGGCCGGGTCCACACCCTGGGCCAGGACCTTGCGGGCTTCGTCGCGTCGTTCGCGGGCCGCGGCCAGAGACACGGCGGGGTATGCCCCCAGGGCGAGACGCTTTTCCTTGCCCCCAAAGCGGTACTTGAGCCGCCAGAGCTTGGCCCCGGCCGGGGAAACCTCCAGGTAAAGCCCCCCGCCGTCGAAGAGACGCTTCGGCTTGGGGCCGGGCTTGGCGTTGCGGATAGCGGTGTCGGTCAGCTTTCCGATCATGGGGGCATCCTCCTCTTGATCGCGGCTCGTGCCCCCAGAAATGCCCCCAAATGCCCCCGGATGTCAATGGACGTGAATAGACCCACCCGGACTATCTTTCCGGCATTTTACTTTGAATTTATTGGATTTTTAATCTTACTTGGACTGTGGCGGATTGTCTTTTGGCGGAGGGGGAGGGATTCGAACCCCCGGACAGGTCGCCCCGCCAGTGGTTTTCAAGACCACCGCCTTCAACCGCTCGGCCACCCCTCCGCTTCGGGTGTCCTGACTTTGCCCAGAACACGCGTCCTGTCAAGCTGCGGCACGACCCGACGCTTTTTTCCGACGTCTTGCCATCACCCGTGGATTCCGTTAGGGAAAAAAGGAACATGAAGTCGGCGGAAGAAGCCTTCACCCGCTATCTGGCCGAAAACGGCCTGAAGATGACCCCGCAGCGGCGGACCATCCTCGACGCGTTCCTGAACGCCCCCGGCCACATCTCCTCTGAAGAACTCTACGCCTCGGTCAAACGCTCGGACGAGAGCATCGGCCAGGCCACGGTCTACCGCACCCTCAAGCTGTTGGCCGATTCCGGGCTGGCCCGGGCCCATGACTTCGGGGACGGGGTAACCCGCTACGAGCCCCTCTGGGGCCAGGAACACCACGACCACCTCATCTGTGAGTCCTGCCGCAAGACCATCGAGATCATGGACCCGACCATTGAGCGCCGACAGGAAGAACTCGCCAAGCGCTACGGATTCACCCTCTCCCACCACAAGATGACCCTCTACGGGCTCTGCCCGGACTGTCGCAAGAAATAAACGGGATGCTCCGAAGCTCCCTTGACGAGCTGGCCCCGGGCATAATATAGCAATATGCAAATATGAGGATTTCATGCGGACCTTTCTGAAGATCATGAAGGCGTTGTCGGACCCTGGACGGGTCAAGGCCCTCAAGATGCTGGAAGGCGGCGAACTGTGCGTCTGCCGCATCCAGGAGGCACTCGGTCTGGCCCAACCCACGGTGTCCCGGCACCTGCGCCGCCTGACGGAGGCCGGGTTGGCCCAAAGTCGCAAGAAGGGCCCTTGGGTCTACTACCGTCTGGCGGACGAACCGCGCCCGGCCATGGTCGGAAACGTCCTGGCCCAATTACGGCAGTGGCTCAACGAGGACGCCGATGTGCTCCACGCCTTGGAGCTGCTGGCGCGGACCTACGAAACACATCCCGAGGGCGGCTCCTGCCCCCGGCCGGAGGAGGATTGAGGCCATGAAGGATCTCAAGGACATTGTCCGGGAGAACTACGCCCACATCGCCCGCGAGGGAGGATCGTGCTGTTCTCCCGGTTCCCTGCAACAGGCCGCGGCCAGCCGCCGAGCCGGGTATGACGACGAGAGCCAGCTCGTCGTTCCGGCCCACGCGGACCTCGGCCTGGGTTGCGGCTTCCCGCTGGACCGCGCCGGGCTCCGCCCGGGCGAGACGGTGCTGGACCTCGGGTCCGGGCCGGGCATGGACGCCCTGCTGGCCGCCCGCGAGGTGGGCCCCGACGGCCAGGTCGTCGGCGTGGACATGACTCCGGAGATGATCATACGCGCCCGGGCCAACGCGACCGAGGCCAAGGCGGCCAACGTCCGCTTCCTGCTGGGGGAACTCGAACGCCTGCCGCTCCCGGACGCCTGGGCCGACGCGGTCATCTCCAACTGCGTGGTGAACCTCTGCCCGGACAAACGCGCGGTCTATGCCGAAATCTTCCGTGTGCTCAAACCCGGGGGCCGGGTCTGCATCGCGGACGTGCTCCAGGAACGCCCTCTGCCGGAGGAAATGGCCCGGGACTCGCGGGCTTGGTGCGCCTGAGTGTCCGGCGCGGCCACCCCGGGCGGGGTGGAGGATATTCTCAACGAGCTGGGATTCGTAAACATCTACATCGAGCGCAAGGCGAGAAGCCGGGAAATCATCGCGGGATTCGGCGTCCCCGGGGCCGAGGACTACGTGGCCTCGGCCTATGTGCTGGCCCGCAAACCGACGAGTTGAGGCACGCATGAACGGATCCGTGACCAAACGCCTGTCGTTCCTGGACCGCTGGCTGACGCTCTGGATCTTTCTGGCCATGTTCGCGGGGGTGGGAGCCGGTTCTCTCTTCCCGGGAGTGAAGGGCGCGATCGGCGCCTTTCAGGTCGGAACCACGAACATCCCCATCGCCGTCGGCCTCATCCTGATGATGTACCCGCCCCTGGCCAAGGTGCGCTACGAGGAACTGGGCCGCGTCTTCAGAAACGGCCGGGTTCTGGCGCTGTCTCTGGTCCAGAACTGGCTCATCGGCCCCGCGCTCATGTTTCTCCTGGCCGCGGCCTTCCTCTCCGGAAGACACGACTACATGGTCGGGCTCATCGTCATCGGTCTGGCCCGCTGCATCGCCATGGTCATCGTCTGGAACGACCTCGCCGGAGCCGACCGGGAATACTGTGCCGGGCTGGTGGCCTTCAACTCCATCTTCCAGGTGCTGTTCTTCCCACTCTACGCCTGGATCTTCGTCACCGTGCTGCCGGGCTGGTTCGGCCTCTCCGGGGCCGTGGTGGACGTCTCCATGCGGCAGATCGCCGAGAGCGTCTTCATCTATCTGGGCATCCCCTTCCTGGCGGGAATGCTCTCGCGCTTCCTGGGGCTGCGGATCAAGGGACGGGAGTGGTACGAACAGGTCTTCACCCCGCGCATCGGGCCCGTGACCCTGTTCTCCCTGCTCTTCACCATCCTGGTCATGTTCTCGCTCAAGGGCGAATACATCGTGGCCCTCCCCCTGGACGTGCTGCGCGTGGCCCTGCCCCTGTGCATCTACTTCCTGGTCATGTTCCTGGCCTCCTTCTGGCTCTCGCTCAAGGCCAAGGCCACCTATGAGCAGGCGGCCACGCTGAGCTTCACCGCCGCCTCCAACAACTTCGAGTTGGCCATCGCGGTCTGCATCGCGGTTTTCGGGCTGGATTCGGGGCAGGCCTTCGCGGCGGTCATCGGGCCGCTGGTGGAGGTGCCCGTACTCATCGGCCTGGTCAACGTGGCCCTGTGGATCAAGCGCAGATACTTCCCCCATGCTGTCGCCACGCCCGCCGGAGTGTGTCATGTCGCCTGTCTGCCGAAGTGAAGACCGCGCGGACAAGACGCGCATCCTCTTTCTCTGCACGGGCAACTCCTGCCGCAGCCAGATGGCCGAGGGTTTCGCCCGGGCGCTCAAGTCCGCCGAGGTCGAGGCCTGGTCCGCCGGGGTGGAGCGCCACGGCCTCAACCCCCTGGCCGTGCGGGTCATGGCCGAAGCCGGGGTGGACATTTCCGGCCAGTCCTCCAAGCTCGTGGAGGAACTGCCGACGCTGGAATTCGACTGGGTGGTGACGCTCTGCGGGCACGCGAACGAGAACTGCCCGTTCTTCCCGGGCCCGGTTCGACGCCTGCACAAGGGCTTCGACGATCCTCCGACCCTGGCGGCCGGGACGGCCACCCAGGAGGAGGCCCTGGCGCCCTACCGCCGCGTGCGGGATGAAATCCGGGCCTTTGTGGAGGGCCTGCCCGGGAGCCTCACGACGGGCTGAATGGCCGAATCTATTCGATCTCGAACGCCTTGAATATCTTGCCCTTGTTCGTCTTGATCAGGGCCAGCTCGCCGGGGGCCAGCTTGGAGGCGTCGCCCATGGCCTTGGTCTGGGCCATGCTCTGCTCCATCTGGGCCAGGAACTGCTTCTTTTGCTCGGGCGTGAGGTCCGGGCTCTTCATGATCTCGGCCTTGGTCTGCTCGAACTCGCTCTGGATCCTCGGGCCCTGGTCGGCCATCTGCAAGGCCACGATGCCCGAGGCCAACTGCCGGGTCACATACAAAAAGCGCTGGGTGTTCCAGCCCTTGGAGCCCAAGAACCCCTCGAATTCCTTGGTCATGCGGATGTCGGCCAGCATGTCGTGCTGCTGCGCCTCCATGCCCCCGCCCTGCTCGTCCAGAAACTTGACCACGGCCGGGTAGTCGATCAGGTACTTGTCCAGTTCGGACTGGCTGAAAGGCGTCAGAGTCTGGGCCAGGGCCGGGACGCAGAAGAGCAGCAGGACCAAAACCGGCAAGACGAGGCGTTTCATGTGCGATTCTCCTTCCCGAGAGTCGGCGTGGATGGTTTCCGTGGTCGGGCACACTAGCCCAGGAAGACCGCGCTGGTCAAAGGGGAAGGCCGTCCGGATTCAACGGCAGGATCATCTCCACCCGGGCTCCGTGCCCCGGCATACTGCTCAGGGCAAGCGTCCCGCCGTGTTCCTGGACGATCCGGGCGGCCCGGGTCAGCCCCATGCCGATGCCCACCGGCTTGGTCGTGTAGAACGGGTCCAGGACGTAGGCCTGTTCGCTCTCGGGGATGCCCCGGCCGTCGTCGCTCACCTCGATCCGCAGGAATCCCTCGCTCTCCCAGGCCCGGAGGCCGACCCGCCCGCCCGCGTCGGGCAGGGCCTCCACGGCGTTGACCAGCAGTTCGGCCACGGCCTGAGCCAGGAGATCGGAGTCCAGGACGGCCCGCAAGGACTCCCCGGCCGAGACCTCCCAGGTCACGGGTCGGACGAGTCCGGCCACGGCCTGTTCGGCGCGGGCCCGGGCCTCGGCCAGGACGCCGGAGACCTCCGTCGTCCGCCGCTCTCCCAAATGGATGGCGTTGTACTCCTGCACGGCCGTGGCGATCTTCTCGATGCGTCCGGCGGCGGCCACGATGCCGTCCAGATACTCGCCGCATTGCGGACCAAGCTCCGGTTTGCCGCGCAGGATGTTGGCGAATCCGGCGATGACGGTCATGGGATTGCGCAACTGATGGGCCACGGCCCGGGAAATCTTCTGCAGACTCTCGGCCCGACGGGCCATCTGCACGACCGCCTCGCGGTTGGCCTTTTCGGCTTGCAGCAGGGCCTCCTCCGCGATGCGGGCCTTTTCCTCGGCGGCCTGGTTCAGGGCGATGTTGTCGAAGCCGATGGAGACGTTGGCGAAGAATATCTCCACCAGCTTGCGGTCCAGTTCGGTCAGTTCCCGGCACTCCTCGAAGTAGATGACGCTCCGGCTGCCGGTCTTGCTCTCGAAATACTCCACATGCCCGCCGTCCCGGCAGGAGCCGTCGCGATGGGCCAGGGCCTCCTCCACGGAGCGGCGGATGTCCTCCTCGGGGAGGTCGCGGACGTGTCGGCGCACGTACCGCTCGAACTTCCCGCTGGCGGCCCGGATGAGCAGCCCGCTGTCGTCGGTGGTGGCCGCGAAGAACGGCAACTGGCCGTAGAAGGCGTCGCCCTCAATGTTCAGAAGCGAGGTGAGCTGGGTCAGGACGCCACCCACGAACGTCTCCAGGGAGCCGAGGCGGAAGATGTCCGAGGCGGCCGCGAGAATCCGCTCCAGACCCCGGCGGCTGGCCTCGATGGTCAGCATGTCGCGGTAGGTCCGCAGAGCCGCGACCATGGTGGTGACCAGCTTCTGGGCCGTGATCTCGGTCTTCTCCTTGTAGTCGTTGATGTCGTACTCGACGATCACCCGGCTCTCGGGCGCGTGCCCGGGCTGGCCGGTGCGCAGGATGATGCGCACGAACTTGTTCTTCAACTCCTCGCGGATGTGGCGCACCAGCTTGAGCCCGCTGTCGTAATCCTCCATGACCACATCCAGGAGGATCACGGCCGTGTCCGGGTGCTCCGCGATCATCCGGCGGGCCTCTTCCCCGGAATAGGCGTGCAGGAACTCCAGGCTCCGGTCGTCGTAGGAAAAACCGGTGAGCACGAGGCGGGTGACCTTGTGGACCTCCTCCTCGTCGTCCACCACGAGAAGCTTCCAGGGCTCCTTGCGCTGAAGATGCGGCGCTTCGGACGCGGCTCGGCCCTCGCCCTTGAAGAGGAATTCGTCCGCGCGGCTCATCTCAGGCCTCCCGGCCCAAGGGCACGGTCACGGTGAAGGTGGCGCCCCGGCCGGGGGCGCTCTCGCAGGAAATGACCCCGCCCAGGGTCTGGGTCACCAGGTTGTAGACGATGGACAGCCCCAGGCCCGAGCCGCCCTTGCTTCTGGCCGTGGTGAAGAAGGGCTCGAAGACCCGCCGGAGCACCTCCGGCTCCATGCCCCTGCCGTCGTCGGAATACGTCAGGGTCAGCAGGCCGTCGGACACCGCGGCCTCGACGACCATGTGTCCCTCCTGGCCCTCGTCGAAGGCGTGGGTCAGGGAGTTGAGCACGAAATTGGAGAGGATCTGAGAGAAGGCACCGGGATAGCTCTCCACCATGAGGTCCGGATCACAACGCACTTCCACGCGATGCCGGGTCTTCTTCAGCCGGGGCCGCAGGCTCAGGAGAATCGCGTCAATGTACTCCCGGACCTTGAACGGCCTGCGCTCCTCCGTGGTCTGGTCCACGGCGACCTTCTTGAAGCTGCGGATGAGTTCCGAGGCGCGCTCCAGGTTGCCCAGAGTCATGTCCGCCGTCTCCTGAGCCACGGCCAGATAGTCCTCCAGATCGGAGCGGCGCACCTCGTCCTTGTCATAGAGCGCCCGGATCTCCCGGGTCTTCTGCCCGAGATGGGACACGGCCGTCACGCCGATGCCCACGGGGGTGTTGATCTCATGCGCCACCCCGGCAACCAGCCCGCCCAGGGCGGCCATCTTCTCGGACTGCACCAGCTGGTTCTGGGTCCGGCGCAGGCCGTCCATGGCCTCCCGCAGATCCAGGTTGGCCTCGGCCAGCTCCCGGGTACGCTGCTCCACCCGCTCCTCCAGGTCGCGGTTCAGCCGCAGAACCTCCTCCTCGGCCGTGCGGCGCTGCTCCTCGCGTTGCTCCAGCCCCTCGGCCATCTGGTCGAAGGCCTTGGCCAAAAGGCCCAATTCGGCCTCGTCGTGGGACAGGCCGCTGCGGGTCTTCAGGTCGCCTCCGCCCAGCCGGTCGGCGGCGGCCACCAGGCGGCGCAGGCTGCGCATGATGGTCCACTCGCTCAGAAGCCAGGCCAGGAACATGGCCAGGACCGCCGTGAGGACCAGCAGGCCCAGGTTGCGGGCCATGACGAAACGCGCCCCGGCCAGGGCCTCCTCCACGGGAATGCCGAGCCGGATCATCAGATGCGGGAAGGGCGCTCCCTGGAAATGCAGGCGCTTGAAGGCATACAGACGACTGACTCCATCAACGCCGGTCTCCAGGAAGGTGCCTTCCTGCCGGGGACCGCTCATGCGCTCGACCATCCGCTTCAGGTCCGGCACCCAGGTGTATTTCTCGGTTTCGGGAAAGCGGGTCAGACGTACTCCGTCGGCGCTGGTAAGAGTGAAGATGCAGCCGTCGGGCAGATGCAGGTCGCGGAAGAGCCGCCCGAAGACGTTCAGGTCGAAGGAGGCCGTGAGCACGGCCACGGATCTGCCGAGGGTGTCGGCCACGGGCTGAGCGAAGCGGATGACCACGTGCCGCGTACCCGGATCGAGAGTGTACTTGCCTGTGGCGAACGCTCCGCTGCGCAGGGCGTCCTGGAAGGAAAGCTGGTCGGTCTCCGCCGGGCCGGACAGGGGGGCTGCGGCCACGACCCTTCCGTCGGCGGCGGCCAGTTGCAGGGACTGGTAGGTGGGGTTGCGCTTGAGCACGTCGGCCAGCAGAACCTGGCAGGCCGCGCCGTCCATGCTCCGAATTTCCGAGGCCCGGGCCAGGGTCAGCAGAAGCAGCCGGGCGTTGTCCACCACACGCTCATGGTGCGCGGCCATGGCCTGGACCTGACGCAGGGCGTACTGCTCGGCTTCGCGGACCACGTTGTCGCGCAGTTCGAAGCCGGAATACGAGACGATGGCCATGGCGGGCAGGATCGCCGCCAGAACCAGGAACAGCAGCCGGGTGCGAATGGACCGTGCGCGCAGGGGTTTCATCCCGCTCCTCCGGCCGCCCGGGCGGCCGCCCATGCTCCAAGGGTCCGATCTTTTACGACCCTACCGACGGGCTCACGGCCTGTCAACGAATCAGGCGGGACGCCCCTTCACTTCCCCGCTGGAACGGGTATCATGGCGGAACCGGAACCTTCCGTCACCGACAACAGGGAGGATGCCAATGTCGCGAATGCTGTCCTACACCAAGATCGAAAACAGGCTGGCCCAGGACTACCGGCAGCGGGTGAACACGGCCGAGTCGACGGAGGACGTGCGCAAGGCCTTCGCCTGGCTGCTGCGCGATCTTCTGGGAG
Source organism: Desulfovibrio aminophilus DSM 12254 (assembly GCF_000422565.1). NCBI lineage: Bacteria > Pseudomonadati > Thermodesulfobacteriota > Desulfovibrionia > Desulfovibrionales > Desulfovibrionaceae > Desulfovibrio > Desulfovibrio aminophilus. Next base: position 148,799 of record NZ_AUMA01000010.1, read on the forward strand.
GAATCCTCGAAACGGAGGTTGGGCTGGAGGAGGGCGACGTGCGTCTCGCGCCCGAAACGCCCGACGGTTTCGAACTCGGCCCGGGGATCATGGAAAATCCGGATTTCTCGTGGCTCTGGGAGGGCTCGGACCTGGGGGCCATCCTGCGGCGTCAGGCCGCCTTGGCCGTGAATCGCCTCAAGCACCTCTCCAAGCACCCGGAGCGCACCGAAGCCAAACTCTATCCCCGCCCGGACCGGCGCTAGGACCGGCGAGCGGCCAGGGTCTCGCGGCGCAGCAGCGCCGGGAACAGGCGCATCCAAAGGACCACCACCAGCAGCGTACCGACCCCGCCGAGCACCACGGCCGGGACCACGCCGAACCAGGCCGCCGTGAGCCCGGACTCGAATTCGCCCAACTGGTTGGAGGTGCCGATGAACACGGCGTTCACCGCGCTCACCCGGCCCCGCTTGTCGTTCGGGGTCTCCAACTGGATCAGCGAGGAACGGACCACCACGCTGACCATGTCGGCCATGCCGAGCGCGATCAGGGCGGCCAGGGACAGGGCGAAGGAACGCGAAAGGCCGAAGACGACGGTGGCCAGACCGAAAGTGGCCACGGCCAGAAACATGGTCCGCCCCACTCGCCGCTTGAGCGGATGGCGGGCCAGAAAGATCGACATGGCCACCGCGCCCGCCGCAGGGGCCGAGCGCAGCAGGCCGAGTCCCCAGGGGCCGATGGCCAGTATGTCCCGGGCGAAGACCGGCAGCAGGGCCGTGGCCCCGCCAAGGAGTACGGAGAAGAGGTCCAGGGAGATGGCCCCGAGGATCTCCGGCCTGCTCCGGATGTACGTGAGGCCCTCGAGGACCGAACGCCAGGAGACCGGCTCCCGACGAGGAGCGGCGGGCTTGGAACGAATGGAGAGCATGGCCGTCGCGGCCAGCAGACTGAAGCAGGCGCAGACCGCATAGGCGGCTCCCGGCCCGGCGATGTACAGGACGCCGCCCAGGGCCGGGCCCAGGATGACGCCGAGTTGGCGCATCCCGGCGCTCACGGCCAGACACTTGGGCAGTTCTCCGGCCTCCACCAGGGTCGGCAGCAGGGCCTGCATGGTCGGATACTCGAAGGCCCGGGCCGCGCCCACCAGGCAGGCCGCAGCCAGAATGACGTGCTCGTTCATGATCCCGGCGAGGCTGCCCAGGCTCAGCAAGGCGGAAAGCAGCGCCCCGATGATCTGGCAGGAGGCGGTGATCCGCCGCCGGTCATGGCTGTCGGCCACGTGTCCGGCCGCCAGGGTCAGGAGAAACTGGGGCAGGAACTGCATGAGACCCACCAAACCGAGAACCAGCGGGCTCCCGGTCAGGTCGTAGGCCTGCCAGCCGATGACCACGCTCAACATATGGTAGGAAAGATACGTCGCGGTCTGACCGGACACGAAGCGCTGAAAGGTGGAGAGCGTCACGATGCGTCCTCGGTCCGCCGCGAATCGCGGCGGAAGGACGTCTTACGCCCGGTCTCCCGGGTCTGGCAAGGGCGGAAACCGTTGCGGGGCGCCGCGCGGTAAAGATTCCGGCGGCGCCCGCCGACAGTCCCGGGCCGCTACTCGCCCGGGGCCTTCAAGGGAAACGGATCGGGATAAATGAAGTTCACGAATCCGAGCGCCGCCAGGACCATGCCGTAGTTCTTTTCAATGGTCAGGGAGACGACCTCGAAGGTCAGCTCGCCCTTCCGCTTCAGTCCCCGGATGTCCAACTCGTGCTGGAGCGAGGCCGTGAGCTGTTTCTTGGCGTCCGCGAGGGCCTGTTCCTTGGAGACCTTCCGGCCCGCGTAGACCCGCTCGTATTCCGCCGCGAAGCCGCCGATGGACTTGCCCGCGCCGTCCAGGGCCCAGACCCGGCCGACTCCGGCGGCCACGGTGTCGCCCTTCTCGCCCCCGGCCTTGGCCATGATCGACTCCAGCACCGAGCCGTGGCGAAAATACTTCCGCGCCTCGGCCAGGGGCACCTCATAGGACTCCGGCGGCAGCACCGAGGTGTAGTAGACCACGTTGAAGTTCTCAATGCCCGCCTCGCGCAGGGCCAGATCGTAGGAGAAGGTCTCGTAGGGGTCCGGCGGGATGCCCTGGTCGGATTGCCCCGCCCCGCTGGTCACGAAGTAGGCCGTGGGAATCCTGGGGCCGAAACGGGCCTCGGCCCGGGCGGAAAACACCGGCGAAAGCAGCATCCAGGCCAGCACGAAGCAAAGGACTTTCACGCTGTTCTTCATCTTCCCCTCCTATGTGACGGTTGATGGGGCGGCGGAGGCCTTTTCCCCATTCCATCATTGTCCGCAACAGGTGAACGTGTAAAGCTCCGCGCCCCCGGGGAATGCACCCCGGCAGAGCGGAGCTCTCCGCCTTGCGCGGCGTCGGATGTTCGGCTAGTTTTTTCTCGTGAATGCCCGTCCCCCCGCCCTTCCACGCCTGCGCGCCCGCGCCCGGGCCTTTCTGTTCCACTTCTTCCGCGTGGCGCCCCTGCCCTACGCCACGGGATCGCTTTCGACCCTGGTGGGCGCGGGCATCGGCGGCCTGAGCCTGGAATTCCTGGCCGAGGGCGCGGTCATCGCCGGGGCCTGCCTGGCGCTTCCGGCCACGGGCTGGCTCGGTCTGGCCCTGCTCTGCTTGGCCGACGCCTGCTGCCGCCACCGGGAATACCGGCGCATCAAACGGATGCTCGATCGCTGGGGCTTCCATCCTCGGATGCTGGCCCCGGTGTCGGCCTCCCGTTGCCAACGCGACGCGGCCCTGGCAGCGGCCCGCGAAACCGGCCATCACTCCAGGGCGCGCACCCTCTTCCGCGACCTCGGCTACCGCTGGTACCACCTCCTGCCGGACCGCTGCGTGGACAATCCCCTGCGCTTCTTCGATCCGGCCTTCCTCCGGGCCACCTTCCTGCCGGGGAAGGGGTAGACGCCAAACCATGCTCCGGAGCCGGATGTTTCGGCGGCTCCATCCCCTTGCCCATCTCTGCGGAATGCCATACCAAGTGTGGAATCGGTTCCATGAAGGATGACGTCATGACCGTCCGTGCCGTGACCCAAAAGACAGGGCCGTTCCCTCCTCGCCGCCTCCCGCCTTTTCTGGTCGCTCTTCTGGCGGCGCTTCTTCTGGCGCCTTTTCCGGCCAGGGCCCTGGACTGGCGCACTCTGGACCAGCCCGTGGGCGCCTTCGTGGGCAACGCCGCGAATCCGGATGGGGTCTATGCTCCGGCAACCATCAACACCATCCTGGGCGGCATACCGCCCTTCGACCCCGGCACTGACGTGACGCTCATCCGTCTCACCCGGACGCAGCAGTACGTTCGTTTCTACAATCCCACGGACCCCGTGAACCCTTCCGGGGCGGTGGGGTCGTGGATGATGCGCGCCGGCGAAGTGCGTGGGCTCACTTCCGCGCAGATCCGCGACAAGTTCGCCCTGCCCGCCATGCCCACCAACATCGTCCAGGTCATCGTGCCCGCGAACTACGCCTTGTACACGGGTATAGCCGCCCCCATCGCTGGATGGGGCGACGGCGGCGGCCTGCAGAACCGGGCCATGGCCAACAGGCCGCCCGCCGGCATCGCCAACGATCCTTGGCTCCCGGCGTCGAGCTACGTCAATGCCCAACCTTTGGCCGCCACACCGGTGCTCTCCTATGGCTTCGCCGCCTCCGGGGAGCGCGGGGCGGGCATGGGCGCGTACATGGACTCCCTGGCCCCCCGCGTGGGGAGCGATCTCGAGGGGATCTACGACAGCCTGGACACCATGCTGTTCACCGGAGGACAGGCAGACGTGGCGCAGGCCATGGACCAGTTTTCACCTGCCCGCTTCGACGCCCTGAACAGGATCTTCCAGCGGGCCATCTCCCTGCAGCAGGCCGCCATTGACGTGCGCGCCGACGAACTGGACCAGGGGCTCGCGGACGGCGACGCGGGCGCCCCCGTCCTGCTGGCGGCGGCGGGCGGCCTGGAACAACTGGCGGGCGTACTGCCGAGGCTGGGTCGCCGTCGCGCCGACGCGGGCGATTGGGGACTCTGGCTGCGGGGCACGGGAGAATACATGCGCGACGATGCCCGGAAGGCCACGCCCTACTCGGCGGTCACGGCGGCGCTGCACGCCGGAGCCGACCGCCGCCTGGGACGGGAATTCGTGCTGGGATTCGGCGTGGGCTATGCACGCACGCGGCTGGATTGGGACCAGGACGGCGGCGACTGCGACACCGACACCGTGAGCCTCACGCTCTATGGCCTTTGGCGGCGGGCCCAGTGGTTCGTCAACGCCGACCTCGGCCTGAACGCGGCCTTCACTTCCGCCAGACGCCATATCCGGTCTGCGGTGGCGGATCGGACGGCCCGCTCGGACCAGACTGGAGGAGGGGCCGGAGTCCGCATTCGCGCGGGCAAACGCGTACCTGTAGGGGAGGACGGCTGGACCCTTACCCCGTCGGTGGAACTGGGGTACGGCCTGCACCGGCAGAACTCCTTCACGGAGAACGGAGCCGGGGATCTGGATCTCCACGTGCGGACAGCCACGTCCCAGACCGTGCGCACGGGGGCGGATTTGGCGCTGGCCAACCACCTGGACCTGGGAAACGGGGCCGCGCTTGTGCCCGAGGCCGCCCTGGGCTGGCGGCGCGACACACCGCTGGACGACCGGGGCATCCAAGCCTCGTTCAGCGGCTACAGCCAGGGATTCACGTCCTACGGCGACGACTCGCCCGCCGACGAACTGCTCCTACGCGCCGGAGTCATCCACCGCGACGCCGCCGGGCTGACGCGCTTCCTCCGGTACTCGGGAACCCTCTCCGACCATTTCCAGGCCCACGGTCTGGAGGCGGGCTGCCGCTGGGAATTCTGAGGGGCGCGGCAACGCCAAATCGACGCTGACGCCCGCCTCCGGGGCTGGAAAAACAAAATTCCCGGCCGTCGAAACAGCCGGGAATCGTTGTCTGGCGGAGAGGGAGGGATTTGAACCCTCGATACCGGTTTTGCCAGTATACCCGCTTAGCAGGCGAGCGCCTTCAGCCATGCTCGGCCACCTCTCCGGGTCGTCCGCCCGTGCGGGCGGAGTCGAAATCCGTACACTCTCCCAACCCGGGATGTCAACCTTTCCGGTCCTCGTCCTTCTTCTCGTGGCTCGCGCGGTAAACCACTTCCAGCGGGGCCATGCGGATGCCGAAGGTCTTGCGCAGCGAGTTCTCCAGGTAGCGCGTGTAGGCGGGCTTGATGAGATCCGCATTGTTGACGAAGAAGACGAAAGTGGGCACCGGCTCGTCAGCCTGGGTCAGGTAATAGAACTTGGCCCGGCGGCGATGGACCATGGGCGGCTGGTGCCGGTCGATGGCCTCGCGAACGGCCCGGTTGAGCTGGCCCGTGCCCACGCGCAGGGCGCACTCCTTCTTGATCCGCTCCACCAGGGGCAGCAGACCGCCCAGGCCCGCCCTGGTCACGGTGGAGACGTAGAGCACGGGCACATGCGGGGCCTGGCGCAGGGCATCCTCGAAATGCTTGCGCAGCGCGGGCATGTTCTCCCGGCCGATGAGGTCGATCTTGTTCACCACCACGCAGAAGGGCGTCTTCTCGGCGTCCAGGAAGGCGATGAGCCGCTTGTCCTGGCGCGAGAGCGGCTCGGCCCCGTCCAGAACCAGGATGGTCACGTCGGCGCGCTTGCTCGTCTTGAGCGAACGCATGACCGTGAACCGCTCCAGGCTGTCCTCGATGTTGGCCTTGCGACGAACGCCAGCCGTGTCCACGAAGGTATAAAGCCTGCCCCCGGCCTCGAAGGAGACGTCCACCGCGTCCCGGGTGGTGCCCGGGACGTCGCTGACGATGAGCCGGTTCTGGCGGATCACGGCGTTGATGAGCGAGGATTTCCCGGCGTTGGGGCGACCCAGCAAAGCCAGGCGCAGGCCCCGATCCGCATCGTCCTCTCCCGGCTCCTCCGGTTCCAGTTCACGGGCCATCTCGGCCACGCGGCGGCGCAGGGAGTCCAGGCCGAAGCCGTGGGCCCCGGACACGGGCATGATCTCGAAGCCCAGGGCGTGGAACTCGGCCGTGAGCAGGCCTTCCTGCTCCGCACCGTCGATCTTGTTCACCACCAGCAGGGCGGGCTTGTTGCTCTGTCGCACGAAGGTCGCCGCGTCCCGGTCCAAGGGGCTCAGGCCCTCGCGGCCGTCCACCACGAGAAGAATGGCCTGGGCCTCGGTCACGGCCTCGCGGGCCTGCTCGAAGATGGGCTGCTCGAACCCCTCGCCGCCCGGTTCGGCTTCCAGGACCATGCCGCCGGTATCGATGAGGGCGTAACGCACGTCCTCCTCGCGGACCTCGCCGTAGACCCGATCGCGGGTCACGCCCGGGCGGTCATGCACGATGGACCGGTTGCTGCGCAGCAGCCGGTTGAAGAGCGTGGACTTGCCGACGTTGGGCCGGCCGATGAGTGCGATGGTCGCAGGCATGGTTTCCGTTTTCGCGCTCAGGCGAAGAGTTTGCGGATGGCCTCGCCGTAGGGCGGGCGCAGCACACCCCGCTCCGTGACGATGCCCGCGATGAGCGCCGCCGGAGTGGGGTCGAAGGCGAGATTATACACGGAAACCCCGTCCGGCACCACCTGGGTCTGGCCCACGTGGGTCACCTCGCGGGGGTCGCGGTCCTCGATGGGCACGTCGTCGCCCGTGGCCGTGGCCGGGTCGATGGTATAGACTGGCGCGGCCACGTAGAACGGGATGCCGAAGTTCCTGGCCAGCAGGGCCACGCCGAAGGTGCCGATCTTGTTCACCGCGTCGCCGTTGGCCGCGATGCGGTCCGCGCCGACCACGACCTTCTGCACCAGCCCGCGCTTCATGAGCAAGGCGCAGGCGTTGTCGCAGGCCACGCGCACCGGGATGCCGTCGCGGTGCAGCTCCCAGGCCGTGAGTCGCGCGCCCTGGAGGAACGGCCGGGTTTCGTTGGCGATGACCTGGATCTTCTTGCCCGCGTCCACCGCGCCCCGGATCACGCCTAGGGCCGTGCCGTAGCCCGCCGTGGCCAGGGCTCCGGCATTGCAGTGGGTCATGACCGTGTCGCCCTCGTCGATGAGATCCGCGCCGAAGCGGCCCATGGCCTTGCACATCTCGATGTCGGCTAGGTGAATTTCCTTGGCCCGGGCCAGCCACACGGCGGCCAGCTCGTCCAGGGAGGACGTCTTGCGCTCGGCCCAGACACGGCGCATCTCGCGCACGGCCCAGGCCAGGTTCACGGCCGTGGGCCGGGCGTTCTCGATCCGGTCCAGGCGCGCGGTCAGGGCCTTGGCCCAGTCGGCCGCGCCCTCGCGGGCGGTCTCGCGGGCGGCCAGATAGCAGCCGTAAGCCGCCGTCACGCCGATGGCCGGGGCCCCGCGCACGACCATGACCTTAAGCGCGAAGCAGACGTCTTCCGTGCCCGTGCAGTCGAACCACTCCACCCGGGTGGGCAGCAGGCGCTGGTCCAGCAGGACCAGGGCGTCCTTTTCCGGAGAAAACTGAATGTGATCGGTCATCGCCGCTCCTCAGGACGAGAGTTTCTTGGCCAGCAGCTCGTTGACCACGGCCGGGTTGGCCTGGCCCTTGGTCCGGCGCATGACCTGGCCCACGAAGAAGGCCACGAGCTTGGTCTTTCCGCCCCGGTAGGCCTCGGCCTCCTTGGGGTTGGCCGCGATCACCCCGTCCACCACGGTCTCCAGGGCCGTGGTGTCGGAAATCTGGGTCAGGCCCTTGGCCTTGACCAGTTCCTCCGGATCGCCGCCGTTCAGGAACATCTCCTGGAAGAGATCCTTGCCGTTCTTGGCGCTGATGGTCCCCTCCTCGACCAGGCGCACGAGCCGGGCGAAGGATTCGGGAGCCATGCGGCAGTCGGTCGCGCCCTTGCCGGACTGGTTCATCTCGCGCAGGAACTCGCCCATCATCCAGTTGGAGAGCTTCTTGGGCTCGTTCCAGGCCGCCACGGCGGCCTCGAAGTAGTCGGCGACGGGCCGCTCGGCCGTGAGCCGGGCCGCGTCGGCCTCGCCCAGGCCGTAGCCCTCCATGAAGCGGGCCATCTTGGCCTTGGGCAGCTCGGGCAGTTCGGAGCGCCACTGCTCCAGCCGATCCGCCGCGATGACCACGGGCACCAAGTCCGGGTCCGGAAAATAGCGGTAGTCGTGGGCCTCCTCCTTGCCGCGCATGGAGTGGGTCGTGCCCTTGGAGGCATCGTAGAGCCGGGTCTCCTGGATCACCGACTCGCCATCCTCCAGCAAGGCCGTCTGGCGGGCCACCTCGTACTCGATGGCCTTCTGCACGTGGCGGAAGGAGTTCATGTTCTTCAACTCCGCCCGGATGCCATACTCCTCCTGGCCGAAGGGCCGCAGCGAGACGTTGGCGTCGCAGCGGAAGGAACCCTCCTCCATGTTCCCGTCGCAGATGCCCAGGTAGACCAGGATGTTGCGCAGGGACTTGAGGTAGGCCACGGCCTCCTCGGGGCCGCGCATGTCCGGCTCGCTGACGATCTCGATGAGCGGCACGCCGGTGCGGTTCAGGTCCACGAAGCTGGCGTTCTCGGCCGAGGAGTGGATGCTCTTGCCCGCGTCCTCCTCCATATGGATGCGCGTGATGCCCACGCGCTTCACCCGGCCGTCCACCTCGATGTCCACGTGGCCGTGTTCGCACAGGGGCTGTTCGAACTGCGAAATCTGGTAGCCCTTGGGCAGGTCGGGATAGAAATAGTTCTTGCGCGCGAACACCGAGGTCAGGTTCACGCGGCAATCCACGGCCAACCCCATCTTGGCCGCGTACTCCACCACCCTGGCGTTGAGCACGGGCAGCACGCCGGGCATGCCGGAGCAGACCTCGCAGACGTTGGCGTTGGGCTCATCGCCGAAGGCCGTGGAACAGGAGCAGAATATCTTGGAGGCCGTGCGCAGTTGCGCGTGGACCTCCAGGCCGATGACCGTCTCGTACCGGGCCATGTGGTCCTCCTTAAGGCCGACCGACGACTGGAAGGGTTCCGCGCCGCGCGGCGTCGACTGGTGATAGCGCCCGGGAGGCGTTCCGCCAAGGGGGCCGTCTCATCGGCTTCCCCGCACCAGGGCGCTCTTGCTCAGGAGCATGTAGGCCGTGACCCGGTTCTTGACCCGGTCGGCGGCCTCCTCCACCGCGCCGCCCTCGCCCATGTAGAAGTCCAGGCGGGCTCCCTTGATGGCCGACCCCACGTCCTGGGGCAGGACCGGTCCCCGGATGCGGCGGGTTCCACGCCCCGAGGGATCAGGCGCCTCGGCCTCCAGAATGAGCACCGAGCCGAGCGGCAGGAGATTCGGGTCTGTAGCCACACTGACGAACGGCGTCAATGGTTTTCCCAGCGCGCCCACGGGCGGCCCGTCGTCCAGGCGGAAGAAGACGAAGCGCCGGTTCTCGGCCATGAGTTCGCGGGCCATGTGCGGATTGTCGCGGAAGAAACGGCGCACCGCCTTGCGGCTTCGCTGTTCCGGGGCCAGCAGGCCGCGCTCGGCCAGGATGTCACCCAGGGATCTGAAGCGCCTGCCGTTGCTGGCCGCGTATTGGGCGGTCTTGTGCCGTCCGTCGGGCAGACGCAGAATGCCCGAGCCCTCCACCTGCATGAAGAACACGTCCAGGGGGTCGCGAGCCCAGGCGATCTCCAGCCCTCGCCCCGCCAGCGTTCCGGTGGCGGAATCCGAGGCGCCGCGCGCCGGGCCTTCGGGAGCCGCGCCGGGCCAGGCGGGCAGCATCCCGAGCTCATCGGCCTGGGCCAGCTCCGGGGGCGGGCCGTAGAGCGGATACTCGTAGCCTTTGCGCCGGGTCAGGCTGGCCGGAATTTCCGGGGTGTAATAGGCGGTCATCACGGGCCCGGGCTGCACGGCCAGCCAGAGGAAACGCTCGGCCAGCAACTGGGGTTCGGCGTCCAGCCGCGGCAGCAGTTCCAGCAGTTCCCGGGCGCTCTCGGCCAGTTGTCCCCAGGTGGGGCGGAAGCAGCCCCGGCGCACGGCCTCGGTTCCGGCCGGGCGGGATTCCAGGAAGGCCAAGCTGCGCTGCAAGGGCGTCCGCAGATCGTTCCAGGAGGACAGGCCCTGGGCGCGCAGGTCGAACCAGGAGCCGGACACGGAAGCGGCCCGCGAGGCGCTGAGGGCGGACTCCCGGGCCTCGCGCGAGGCCGGGGCCGGAGCAGGACAGACCGGAGGCGCGGGAGGCGGCGTGGTCCGGATCGCGACTTGTGGCGCCGGGGCCGGAGGATCGGGCTCCAGTTGGAGTTCGGCGCAGGCGGCCAGGGTCACGCAGGCCAGCCCCGCCAGCAGAAGACGGATCAGCCGCGCGCGCATTCGTCGATGGCCACGTCGCAGAATTTGCCCACCCCGTATTCCCGGCGGCGGAAGAACTTCTCGGGGTCCGGGCCGATGATCTGAAGTTCCGGGTGTTGGCGCTGCACGTCCAGGGCGATGTGCATCTCCTTGGTGCAGCCGGTGGAATAGGTGGCGTCCTTCCCGGCCCAGACCGGAGGCACCTTCAGGCCCATGAGTTCGAAGCTCTTCTCGATGTCGTGGGTGGACTGGAAGCGCCAGACGGTCAGGAGCCCGCTGCGCTGCACCTTCTCCCACATGAACATGAGGTCGTCGGCGTCCATGCCCTCTTCGAAATGTTCCCCGGGGTTGATGATGTGCACCCCCTCTAGGCGGTCGCGCAGATAGCGCACGAAGGTGGTCATCACCTGGATGGCCGTCTTGGTCTGTCCGGGGATGCTGCCCACGATGCCGGAGTAGAACATGATCGCGTTGCCTTCGGCTTTGGCGTTGCGCATGCGCGAGATGATCGTCTCGGCCTTGGCCGTGATGTAGTCCTCGCCGAACTTGGAAACCCAGGAGGGCCGGGTCTTGTGGTGCAGATGGAAATGCCCCTGCTCGTCGCGGAAGAAGCTCAGGATGTCGCGGGTGAACTCGTGGCTCGTCAGCACGAGGCGGCGGTAGTGCCGCTCGCCCTTGGCCAGAACGAGGTCCACCTCCTTCCAGGCCCGGGCGAAGGTCACGCTCAGGCGATAGGGGTTGAACCTCTCGCGGGAGCCGTCGGAGATGACCACGAACTGGTTCTCGCGCATGACGCGCAGCAGTTCGTTCTTGGTCATGCGGTCCTCGAAGACGAAGTGCGCGCCGTTGAACAGGTGGGCCAGGACCGGATCGGACTCCACGTCCCAGAAGGTCGGGGTGTCGAAGTAGAAGCCTTCCTTGAGCGCCAGGATGACCCGATGTCCGTGACGGATGAGGGCCTTGATCACCAGGAGGTCGAAGACCAGGCCGCCGCTGCGGTCCGGCAGATAGAGGATCCTGAGCTTGTGCTCTGGATCCTCGCCCAGCATCCGGCGCAAGGGTTCGAACTCCGCCTGGGAGGCGGCGATCTCGGCGTCCATGCGGCCCTCGAGATCCGCCACCGGCCCCGGTTCGAACGGCCGGCGCAATGTGGCGAAGACGAGCAGCCGCTGCAACTCCAGGAAGTCCAGCTCGCGGCGCAGGTCGGAAATGCGGCGGCACTCCAGGGCCCGCTCCGGGCAAAGATTCAAAAGGCGGTCGAAGATCGGACTCTCGGCCACCTCGGCGGCCTTGGCGTTGAGCGCCTTGCGACGGTCGCGGTAAGGATCGTCCAGGCCGCTCTGGCTCATGAAGATGGTCACCATCCGCTTGTTCAGCCGCGAGGGGATGATGATCGGCGAGGTGAGCACCATGCGGAACTTGTGCTTGCAAAGGGTCAGGATGCGGCGGCGGAGATAAGGGTCGGGGCAGAACTCGTTCAGCAGGCCGATGAGCATCCGCCAGCGCAGGAGATACTCGTCGCGGAGCTGCGGCGAGAGTTCCGCGCGCAGGAGCTTGCGGAACATCCAATCCGAGCAGGGGGCGTAGAAGGTGCCCTCGCGCAGGGCGACCATGAACTGGATCTGTTCCGGCGAGGCGTTCTTCAGGGGATCAATGGTGTATTCGAGGTTGTTCTCGGTCATGAAGTGCAGAAGCAGCGCGTCCAGGGCCGCGTCCTGCCCGTACTTGATGTCCAGGACCGAGCCGCTGTCGGAGAGCTTGTTCACGCGCCACCTCCGGCGAGAAACCCTTTTTTGCGCAAGCGCAGGAAATAACTGCTCCGGCCCAGATCCGCGAGGATCAGGTCGTGGGGCGAACGCCGCACCACCACTCTGTCACCGGCGGCCAGGGGGACGGCCTTCTGGCCGTCCTCGCTCAGATTCACGTCGCCTCCGGCGTCCTCCACGAGAATCGTCAGTTCGCCGTCGGCGGGCAGGATCAAGGGCTTGATGCTGTTCAGGAAAGGGCATACCGGGGTCACGGCCAGGACGTCCAGGTCCGGGTGAACCAACGGCCCGCCCGCAGAAAGCCCGTAGGCCGTGGAGCCGGTAGGAGTGGAAACCACCAACCCGTCGGCGCGCAGGGAGGCCACATGCTCGCCGTCGTGGGCCAGTCCCAGGCGGATGAGCCGGGCCAGCACACCGCGGCTGACCACGATGTCATTCACGGCCAGACCCCGCTCCACCCCCTCTCCGCCGCGCAGCACGGCGTACTCCAGGCAGAGCCGACGGCGCACGAGGAAATCCCCGGTCAGGAGCCGCCCGAGCACTTCCGGCCAGCGCTCCCGCGAGGTCTCGGCCAGGAAGCCCACGCGGCCGAGGTTGAGGGCCAGCAAGGGCGCCGGATGGCCGTGCATGCGCCGGGCGACGCTGATGAGTGTGCCGTCGCCGCCCAGGACGAGCACCAGGCCGTAGTCCCCGAATTCGGCCAAGCCGGAGCGCACCGGGGCGTCCGGGCTGTGTTCGCTGACGCCCACGCGCGCGTTCCGCTCCCGGAGGGAGACGGCGATCTCCAGCCCGAGTTCCCGCGCGGCCGCGTCCCCGGCCTTGGTCACGATGAGAAAAGAGTCCACGGGTTCCGACATGGGCGCAGACTAGACAAAAGACGCCGAACATTCAACCGATTGAGCCGGAGCCGTCCGGCGGTATTATTTTGTCTTTTTCCGGCGGCGGCCCTAAAGTTTTTCGGGGCTCAAGCCGAAATATATATTTGAGGAGGTCCATGCCCGGTGCTCGCCAACACAGCAGATGTTCGAATTATGCTGCGGACTTACGGCAAGCAGCTATCGAACGCCAAACGTCTGGCGCGGTTCCGGCGCGCCCTGCGCCTGTCCGAGGCCCAGGACGTGGTGGACATCTCCCGGCAGGCCAGACGGCGGGAGCTGGTGGAACGCATCGCCAGGGAGATCATGGAGAATCTCATCGTGAACGGCGCGGAGAATCCGGTGGTGGAAGACATCCTGGACCGGCTGGAGGCCGAGACGGGCTGGCCCGTGCTTCTGGAATATCCGTTGGACGGCGGCGACCTGCGCATTCTGCGCCGGTCGGAGGACGCGCCCGAGTCTCTCGGCCCGGAAGAGGCCGCCCAGCTCATGCGGCGACTGTGGGAAATCACCCTGGCGAAGGTGGACGAAACCATGTTATGAGCCTGGAGGCGCCCAGGAGGTTCATATGGAAATCAACAAGCTCATCGGTGAACTGAACCCGTACGGCAAGCAGAAGGTGCAGGAGACGGCCAAGAGCGATGCCGCCCAGCGCTCCTCGTCCGGCGAATCCAAGAGCGGCGACGTGGTCAACCTTTCCGGCGACGCGAAGGTTCTCTCCGCGGCGATGTCCGCCGCCCGGGAAGCCCCGGACGTGCGCACGGAGAAGGTCCGCGCACTCAAGGAGCAGGTCCGGAACGGCACCTACAAGCCGGATATTCAGAAGGCCGCTCGGAATCTCGTCCGCGACGACCTGAGCCGGATTCTCTAGCCGCCTTCGGGGGTATTGTTCCGGTCGCCGGGACCATTCACCGGCTTGAAGTGCGTGGGATATTTGGAATCGACCTGCGGAACCTGCAACCCGAGCCGGGCCTCGGTGTTGATGATGATGGGCCCGGACAGGTTGAGCGTCGTCTCGGCGGGCCTTCCCTGCGGGATGGTCACGGTCACGATCACCGCGATCTGACGGATGTTCTCGATCCGCAGCAACCTCTTCTCCGCGTTGTCCAGCTTCACCTTGTAGTCGCTGAGGAACGGATAGGGATCGGCCACAAGCAGCCCCAATTCCGGGTCGCTCAGGCATTGCAGCAGGAGAAACGGGGACTTCTCGCCCACCTGGAGCAGGACGAACTCCCGCTTGTCCTCAATGCCGATGAGGCCGCGAGGGAAGTACAGGATGCTGTCCTCGGCGATGTCGCGTGGGCCGAGGCGCGTCTTGATGGTTCGCGTCATTTTTTTTGCCATAAGCTCGCCGCCGCCAGCAGATCCTGCTCGCTCGTTTCCAAGGCCAGCCGGTTCTGCTCCTTGATCTTCAGATAGACCTCTTCACGGTACACGGGCATGTCCTCGGGCACATCCAGCCCGAGCTTGATCTGCTTGCCCTGGACCGACAACACCTTGAGCTTGATGTTGTCGCCCAGATAGAGACTTTCGCCCGGTCGCCGGGTCAGGATGAGCATAGTTCCTCGATCTGCCGCCGTTTCATCGCGCGGCCGTTCGGCCGCCATCCCGGGCTTACCCCAGCCCAGCCGGGAAGTCCACTGTCTACAAGTACTTCAGGAGATTGTTCTGCATGATCATGCTCGAGGACCGGAGCACGGCCTGGTAGATGATCTCCTGCTGGGACAGCTGGGTGAGCAGTTCGCTCACGTCCGCGTCCTCGATGCTCGAGATGCGCTGGTTCTCGTTGAATTCCAGCCCATCCAGAATGGTCGAGGCCACGGTCAGCCGGTTTTCACGGCCGCCGACGCTGGCAGCCGCGTTGAGGATGTGCTTCTGGGACTCCGTGAGGCTGGCCAACGCCTGCTGCACGCCCTGCTGGTTGTTGGTCTCAAGGAAGGCGATCAGGTTGCCCATGGCCTCGAACATGTTCTTGGTGGCCGAGGCGTTGCTGTCCATGACCGCGAAGGAGCCGGCCCCCGCCAGGGAGAAGGCCGCCGAGGCGTTGCTGCTGCTCAGGTGGATGCGGTTGCCGTTGGAGTCGGCCGTCTGGTCCGGGTTCTGGTAGATGCCGCCGAATATCTCCATGCCCACTTCGTTGACGCGCACCCTCTCGGTGCTGGAGATGTCGATCTCGATGGCCGAGGAACGGGCATGCACGAAGAACTGCGCACCGGGCTGAAGCACGTTGCCGCCATTGGAGGCGATGGTCAGCAGGCCCCCGGCGATGGACAGGCTCACGTTGGAGGCCACGCCGTTGGGCGGCTGGACGTTGCCCGTGACCCAGTTCACCCCGCCGTCGGTGCTGTAGGAGTAAACCACGGTCTGGCTGCCCATGGCGGCCGGGGAACGCACCAGGCTGCCGTTCGAGAGGTAGCCGTCCACCCGCACCGCCACGTTGGGGCCGAAGGCTCCCGCCGCCCAGGCGATGAGGTCCTCCGTTCCCGCGCCCATGGCCTTCACGTCCACGTGCCCGGTGTCCTGCGAGTCGTCGCCCATATACTGGGCCGTGGGACGCAGCCAGAGCCACGTGCCCTCGGAGTTGCCCTCCTGCCCCTGAGGGGTGACCTTCACCCGGGCCGCGGGGTTGGTCAACGTCAGCCGCGCGCCGCTCCGCGGCAACTGGACCGTGGCCTCGCCGCCGGCGATGGTCACCGAGCCGTCGGTGAGGAAGGTCCGACCGCCGTCGATGCTGTAACGCACTCCCAGGTTGGCGTCGGAAAGAGCCATGCCCTCTCCCGCGCCCTGGGCGCCGGTCTTGTCATAGAACTGCACGAGGATCGTGCGGTCGGAGTCTCCGTCAATGGAAAAACCGCACTCCTGCGAGAACTGCCGGTCGTTGGTCGTCAGCCAGAGAACTTCCCGGAACGCGGGGGCGTCGGTCTTCTGGCCGGCGTACACGGACTTGCCGTCATACTGCAGGTTGGCCAAGCCGACGAGCTGTTCGAAGAGGCTGCGCACCTGGTAGCTGATCTGTTCCCGGTTGTCCTGGGTGATGGTGCCCGTGGCGGCCTGTTCGGCCAGGGCCTTGGCCTGGGACAGGATGTTCGAAACCTGGATGAGATTTTCGTCCGAGGCGTTCAGCCAGCCCTTGGCCGTGTCGATGTTGGATTGGTACTGCTTGACCGAGGCCAGGGTGGTTCGGTGGTCGAGGATGCGCACCATGCCCGAGGGATCGTCCGAGGGCTTGTTGACTCGCTTCATGCTGCTGGACTGGATGTTCAGCTCCATGAGCTTCGTCAAGGACGAGTTCATGTTGTAGACGTAGTTGCTGAAAAGCATGTTCTGGGTGACGCGCATGTCATCCCTCCCGTCAGGACTTGAGAGAAAGCAGGGTCTGCATCATCTCGTCCGCCGTGGTCACGAGCTTGGCCGCCGCCGTGTAGGCGTGCTGGAACTTGATGAGGTTGGTCATCTCCTCGTCGATGTTCACGCCCATGGCCTGCTGCTGCCTCTGGTCCAGGTCCGTGGCCAGGGCGTTGTTGAAATCATAGTTGTACTTGGCGGCGGCCGTGTCGGCGCCCACCTCGCCCACCAGGCTGTTGTAGTACTCGGAAAAGGTCTGCGAGGTGCTGCCGTTGCGCAAGGTCGAGAAGCTCACGTCCTGTTCCGCCAGCTTGCCGAGGGCCAAGGCGATGGTGTTGTCGCCCTCGTTGGCCTCGCCCGCGCCGTTGACCCGGCCGGCGCACATGTAGTTCAGGTTCGAGCCCACCTTGTCCGAGACGGCGATATCCTGGGCCGTGGAGCCCTGGAAATAGACGTTCAGGCCAAGGGCCGCCGTCAGCCCAGAGGAGTCCGTGCCGAAGGCGAATTGGTAGCCGTCCTTGGCCACGATGCGCAGCTGGTGGTTCACGATGTTGGCCGTCACGTAGCCGCCGAAGGACCGGTTCACGGCCGCGGCCGCATCCTCCAGGGTGTGCGTGCTGGGATCGAAATTCTGAATCCCGGGCGCGTCGCTCCAGTCCAGGGCCGCGCCGGAGACCAGAAGTCCGGTGTCGGCGTTGTAGACGTAGAACATGGAACTGCCGGACTGAAGCTTGTCGCCGAAGACCAGCCCGGTGGAGTCCTCGCCCAAGGGCCGGTCGTCGTGGGCCACGGAATAGGAGCCCTCGAGGTTGCCGAACTTCTCCAGACCACAGCCCTGGCTGTGCAGTCGATTCACTTCCCAGACCAGAGACTTGGACAAGGCGTCCAGCTTGTCCTGATAGCCACCCACGTAGTCGTCGCGGAAGTTGAACAGACCGGCCAGCGTGCCGCTGTTCAGGCGGCTGTTGTCCTCAGCGCCGTTGCCGTATTGCAACGGGGTGATGTTCTCCTTGGTGGAGGTGTTCTTCACCCAGTAGACGTTCTTCTTGGGGATGATGGTGAAGCGGTCGCCCTCGGCCATGGCCTGGGTCGGCGGGGTCAGGGGATCGCTCTCGTTGGCCGCGGTGTTGGGGTTGTCGGCGGTGCCGAACCACACCGTCAGACCGCCGATCTCGATCTTCCCGTCCTGGGGCCGGGCCGCGAAATGCTTCTCCTGTCCGTTCTCGTCCTCGAGCCAGGTCCGCCCCCCGTCCAGCGAGACCCGGAAGGTGGCGGCTCCGGCGCCGTTGCTCACCATGCCGCCGTCCACGCATTCCAGGGTGTACTCGTAGCTGTCGTTGCCCTCAAAGCAGACCTCGCCGTCGAAGTTGGACGTCGGGGTCAGGGAACGGCCGGTCTTGGGTGCGGAGAACTCCAGGGAATAGTGCTCCACCCCGTCCACCAGAGGCTGGCCGCCCTTGGTGGTCACGGTGAGATTGCCCTTGCCGTTGTCGATGACGTTGATGCCCATGATCTGGTCCAGGGCCCGCAGCTTCTGCGTCCGCTGGTCATAGAGGCTGTTGGCGTTGTTGGACCCGGGCTGATCGTAGAGATTGAGCTGGCGGTTGATCTCCGCGATGTCCTTGATGAGCTGGTTGGCCGAGTCCACATCCTGGGCTATCATCCGGTCGGCCTGCTGCTGCAGCTTGGACAGATCGGAATCCGTCTGATGCAGGAGCGAGGAGAAGGTCGTGGTGGCGTTCAACAAATCCTGGCGCGTGCCGAAATCCTTGGGATTCTGACTCACCTTGGTCCAGGCGTTGAAGAACGCGGACATGGCGTTGCTGATGCCGTAGCCGTCGGACTCGTTGAACATCGTCTCCACGCTCTGCAGCGAGGCGTAAGTCGTATCCCAACGCGCGGTCAGGGCTGCCTGATCGTAATACAGACGCTCGACCATCTCGTCGAAATAGCGGACGACCTCCGTGGCCCTGACGCCGAGCCCCACCTGCCCGGGGGTGTAGTTGATGGCTCCGGCCTCGGTCAGGGTCACGGCCCGGCGGGCGTAGCCGGGAGTATCGACGTTGGCGAGGTTCTCGCCGGTGACCTGGATGCAGGCCTGATGCGCCTGAAGGGCGCTCCGGGCCATGTCGAGGATGGAGTTGGGGCCGAACATCTAGAGCCTCCCTGAAACCAGCGAGGGGGCGTTGGAGGCCCGGGCCATGCGGCCCTTGGCCGAATAGGCCGTGCCCTTGGGCTGGATCTTCTCCTGCAGGAAGTTCAGAAGCTTGCGGCTTTGGTCGAAGAGCGCCAGAACCAGGTTCTGGTTCTTGGCCGCCTGCCGGGCGCAGAGCTGCTCCAGCCCGTCAAGCTTGAGGAGCAGGTCACGCAACGCGTCGCCCTCCTCCACCGGAACGGAGTCCAGAATCTCGCGCACACGCTTGGCCCCCGGGACGATCGACTGGACCTGGGAGCGCAGGCTCACCCGTTCCATGGCCAGCTGGCGCAACAACTCCTGGATGGATATCTCGATGCGGGAAACGTCCTGGGGCTTGCCGCTCTTGAGGTAGGAAAATTCTTCATCCAGAAGTTCGGCCAGCAGGACGAGAGCCCGCTGCTGCCTGGACAAATTTTCCTGGATTCTGCTCTCCATCCGCCCCTCCATCTGACAAACAAGCTGTCGGTTTTTCATGATGTTTCATCATCTTCCCGACAGTCTCGGATGGAAGCCGGCCGCCGGGGTCAACCGATCTTTGCAAGTTTGCGGCCAGGGCGTTGCGCTTCGGATTGCCGTCCCTGGTAAACGCGCACCCCGCCGGGCTGGGGAACGGAAACGGACGGCGCCGGGGAGGTGGCGGAAGATTCCGTTGGCGTCGCGGAGGGCGTGCCGCCGGATTCGATGTGCCGGATCAGGGCCTCCAGTTGCGAGGCCACCTGCGCGGGAGTCTCGGCCACCTGCGGCGTCCGCTGCGGAGGGGTTCCCGAAATCGAAGCGGCCGGGGTCGAAGCCTCCTGGGCGACCCGCTCCGGGGCCTGCATCCAGGTCTGCCCGCCGCGGCGGCTGGAACGGCCCAGGGCCATGGGTTCACCGGGACGGTGCAGAGGCTTCAGCTCGGTGTGGCGGCCCAGCGCCGTGGCGGACGTCTCCCGGGCCGGACTCCGGCGGGGATCGCGGCCGGATTCGGCCAAGGACTTGACTCCGGCCTGGGCAGGCGCGGCGACTGCCGCGACCGCTTCCGCCCCGCCAGGCGACGCGGCCAGAGGATTCAACACGGCTGGATCGGCGAGCGGCCCCGCTGAAACGGAATCCGCTGCGGCCTGGTCCGGGACGGCCGCCCCTTCAGCGGCTTCCGGGGCCCGAGGCGCGGACATGCGTCCGGGCAAGGCCTCGCGCCCCATGTCCGCCAACCGCTGCTTGAGGTTGCCGTAGAGCATGTCGGCCAGGCCGATGCCGCCGGAGTCAGCCATCTTCTCGGAAAACGCCTGATCGAACATGGACAGGTAGGCGTCCTCCTGGGGACTGTGCAGATAGCCTTCCTTGGGCACGGTGGCGCGCATCTGCTCCCAGAGCTTGCCGAGGAACACGGCCTCGAAATTCCGGCAAGCCTTGCGCAGTTGCTTTTCCTTGGCCTCCGGGTCGGACAGGCGCTTCTTCAGCGCGTCCATGGAAAGCTTGAACTGGACCAGATCCTGGTCCTTGAGCTTCTGCCCGGCCAGGGACGCGTCGGCTGCCGGCGTGGTCATGCTAGATCACCTCCAGGTCGGCATGCAGGGCGCCGGCCGACTTGAGCGTGCGGATGATGGAAATGAGGTCGCGCGGAGTGGCGCCGATGGAGTTCAGCCCATCCACCAATTCCTGAAGCGTGGCTCCCTCCACCAGCATCAAACGGTTGTTCTGCTCGTTCACGGAAACGTTCGTCTGCGGCGTGGTCACGGTCCGGCCCTGGGAGAACGGCCCGGGCTGGCTGACCTGCTGGCTCTCGCTGATGACGATCTGGAGGTTGCCGTGGGCCACGGCCACGCGCGACAGACGCACGTCGTTGCCGACCACCACGGTGCCGGTCTTCTCGTCCACCACGACCTTGGCCCGGGCGTCCGGGCTCACGTCCAGGTTCTCCAGGGAAGCCATGAGCGGGACCATGTTGCCCCGGAAACGATCGGGCACGGACAGCTCGATGGTCGAGGCGTCCTGAGCCCTGGCGTAGCCGCCGCCCAGGCTGGAGTTGATGCGGTTGACCACCTGCATGACGGTGCTGAAGTCGCCGTTGTTCAGGCTGAGCGTCATGCTCTCCTGGCTGTTGAACTTGAAGGGCACGCCCCGCTCAACCACCGCCCCGTTGGGAATGCGGCCCACGGTGGCGATGTTCTTCTGGGCCGTAGCCGCCTCGCCGGAGGCCGAAAAGCCGCCGATGGTCAGCGGCCCCTGGGCCAGGGCGTATATCTGTCCATCCACGCCCTTGAGCGGGGTAAGCAGGAGCACTCCGCCCAGAAGACTCTTGGCGTCTCCCAGGGAGGATACGGCCACGTCCAGGTTGGAGCCCGGCTTGGCCGCCGCGGACATCTTGGACGTGACCATGACCGCGGCCACGTTCTTGGGCTTGATCTTGGTGGGGTCCACCTGCACGCCCATCTTGTCCAGCATGTTGACCATGGAACGGACGGTGAAGGCGGAACTCGTGCCGTCGCCGGTGCCGGAAAGGCCGACCACCAGGCCGTAGCCCACCAGCTCGTTGGTGCGCACACCGCTGAAGGTGGCGATGTCCTTGAGCCGCACGGCCAGGGCGGGAGCCACCAGGGCCGCGCACAGCAAGGCGGCCAGGACCAGCACCGCGGCCTGCCGGCCGGGACGGAAAAAACTCATGCGTTCATGCGAGGCGTTCATGTCTGCCCTTCTCCACCTTCGGTTCAGTAAGGCCAGAGGTTGTCCAGGATGCGCGCGAGCCAGCCGGGCTTCTGCTTGTCAGCCACGATGCCCTCGCCGTAGACCTCGATCTGGGCCTGGGCCAGGTTGCTGGACGGCACGGTGTTGTCGGACGAGATGTCACGCTGGCGCACGAGTCCCCGCACCACCAGTATCTGGTTCTCGTCGTTGACCCGGATCTGGCGCGCGCCCTCCACCTGCATCACCCGGCCCGGCAGCATGCGCACGATGCGCGTGGCCACGGTGGTGGTGAAGTAGGAGTCGCGCTTGGTCTCGCCCGAACCGGTGAAGTCGTTCTTGTTCGTGGTGTTGAACTGCGCGCCCGCGGTCAGGCCCAGCGGCCGCGTGACGATGCCGCCGAGACCGGCGCCCGGCATGGCCGAGGCGCTGATGTCCGTGGTTCCCTCGCGGGTGGCCGTGGTGGTGGCCTTGTTCTTGGCCGAGGTGGTCTCGGAGACCACGACCATGACGATGTCGCCCACCCGGGTGGCCCGGTTGTCGTCATAGAGGTATTCGGCCCCGCCCGCGCTGAAGAGCGACCCCGGATTGTCCTGGGGTTCCGGTTCCTCGATCATGGGCTGGGTCAATTCTGGCATGGTCGTGGGATGGCGGCTCGGGGCGCATCCGGTGGCCAGCAGGGCCAGGGCGGCGAAACACAGGACGGGCTTGTTCATGACGTTCTCCGGTCTCCTACCTGACCGCCACGGTATGGGCGTCGATGACCGTGGCCAGGATTTCCTTTTTTGTTTGCAAATTGCGCACCGTGACCATCTGGCCGACGTCGGCGTCGCTCAGGGCCTCGGCCTTGACCGCCACCTGAATCCGCTCGCCGTGGTACACAAGCATGACCCGCCCCCCCTTGATCACCGCCGGAAGGGGCTCCAGGCTGGACATGGTGATGGGCTGGCCCTGGCCCACCGGCCTTGCGACGCGCCAGGGACCGCCCCGGCCGTCCCAGACGTCCGGCAGGTAGGCCACGTTCTTGCGCAGGAAGGTCACGTCGGCCGGATCCAGGGGGCGCATGCGGTTGAGCGGCCTGGACGCGCTCGGCACCGCCTTCCAGAGGTCCAGGAAGACGCTGGCGGCCAGCCGCCTGACGACCTTGCCGTCGGGCGTGACCACCTTCAGACGCAGGTTCACCCGTCCGGGCTTCAACGGCCCGGGAAGTTCCATCTCCACATGGTCATATTGATTGTCCAAAAAGACGTTCTCGGGAAGGCGGAAATCCCTGAACTCGGCCTCGCCGCCGAGCCCGGCCGCCCGAGGAGTCAAAAAGGCGACGGTCTGCCGCTCGATCTCGAAACGATCCACCAGGGCGCCGCCGTACTGCACCGTCAGCTGACTGGGCAGGGCCCATGTCCTGGTGGCGACCTCGGGCACGTAATGCCGCAGGAGTTGCTCCAACTGGTCCCGGGACACGCTGGTCTGGCGTCCCGGGCGTTCGGCGTTGCGCCACAGCTCCCGGGTGCTCAGGCGCTCCCAAACTCCCGCGGGGGGGGCGCCGCGCACCTCCGCGATCTCGGAAAGCAGAAGGCGGGGGCCATAGGTGCAGGCGGCCTCCTTGACCACGATGCGCCAGCCGGACCCTTCCGCGGCGAAGGCCGCGCCGCAGAGCAGCAGGCTGAACAGCCCCACAGCCAGCGCCCGCCGCGCCGTCCCGATCATGCCGCTTCCGTTCATCATTCCTTCTAGCGCTTGATGTTGATGGCCGTCTGCAACAAGGCGTCGGCCGTGGTGATGGCCTTGGAGTTGACCTCGTAGGCCCGCTGCCCCACGATGAGGCCGACCATCTCGTCGACCATCTCCACGTTGGACATCTCCAGGAAGCCCTGGGCCAAGGTGCCGAAGTTGTCGTCGCCGGGCGTGCCCTGCTGGGCCGGGCCGGAGGCCTCGGTCTCGGTGAACAGGTTTCGGCCCACGGCGTTCAGGCCTGCCGGGTTGATGAAGGTGTAGACGGGGATGTCCGCTGCGGCCAGTTCCTGGCCGTTGCGGTCCAAGGCCGAGATGTGCCCGCGCTCGGTGATGACCACGTTCACCGTATCCTGTGGCACGGTGAACTCGGGCTGGAGGGCATAGCCGTTGGCCGTGACCACGCGGCCCTCGTTGTCCAGCTTGAAGGCCCCGGCGCGGGTGTAGACGTCCTGGCCGTTCTGGTCCAGGAGGAAGAATCCGTCACCCTCGATGGCCATGTCCAGGGGATTGCCGGTATTCTGGAAGTCTCCCTGGGTGAAGAACTTGTGCACGGTCACCGGCCGCACGCCCATGCCCACCTGGAGGCCTGTCGGGATGCGGTTGCCGCCCTCGTTCACGGACCCCGCGATGCGCAGGGTCTGATACATGAGATCCTCGAATTCGGCACGGCTTTTCTTGAAGCCCGTGGTGTTCACGTTGGCCAGGTTGTTGGACATCACGTCGATGTTGGTCTGCTGGGCGACCATGCCGGTGGCCGCCGTCCACAAGGAACGCATCATGGGAAAGTCCTCCGTTGCTGCATGCTAGACGACGCTGCCGACCTTGTCGGTGACCGTCCTGTCCATCTCGCTGGTGCCGCTGATCATCCGCTGGTACATCTCGAAGGCCCGCTGCACCTCGATCATGGCCACCATCTCGGTGACCACCTCCACGTTGGCCTTCTCGATGTAGCCCTGCTCCACCCTCGTCTCGGGCGGCACGGGCGTCTCCGTGGCCTTGGCCCCGGGCCGAACGCGGTAGAGATTGTTGCCGACCTTCTCCAGGGCCGTGGGGTCGTCCACCGTGACCACGTCCAGGATGTTGGTCACCGCCCCGTCCACCGAAACCTGGCCCTGGGAGTCGATGATCACGTTGCCGGCCCCGGGCAGGAGCAGCGGCCCGCCCTGGCCCAGAAGTTCGTAGCCCTGTTCGCTGATGATCCCCCCCTCGGCGGTGAGCTGGAAGCTCCCCGAGCGGGTCAGAAAATCGCCGTCCGGGGTGCGCAGCTTGAAGAAGCCTTCCCCGGAAATGGCCAGGTCCAGAGGATTTCCCGTCATCTGCAGGCTGCCCTGACTGAAGTCCGTGCGCTGCTCCGAAAGTCGGGGTTTGGCCATGACGTCGGGCTTGGGCCAGAGATTTTTGTCGCGGAGATAAGACCTTGAATCCACCAGATAATCATGTGCAAAACGTTGGAAGGTGTCGTGGAAGGCCACCTGGTCCTTCTTGTAGCCCGTGGTGTTGGCGTTCGCCAAATTATTGGCGATGAGTCCGAGCTTGTGCTCATTGGACATGGCGCCGAAAAGCGCGCTGTACGTGCTGTCCCTCATGGGCGACCTCCTTCTGTACGCCGCAGAGAATGCAATATGCGGGCCAGCTTTTTTTCAGTTTGGAACGGTGAAACACGCCGCTCAGAAAAACACTTCTTGACAACACTCCCCCTTCCTCTTAGAAGGTGACGTTTCGAGCGGGTGTAGCTCAGCTGGTAGAGTACAAGCTTCCCAAGCTTGGTGTCGCGGGTTCGATCCCCGTCACCCGCTCCAAGGCCTCAACTTGAAACACTGCCTGAACCTCCGGTTCTTCTTTCGCGGGCGGGCCTATCGGCCCCCTTTTTTTTTCCGGAGCGGCAGGGCGGAACACACGGCGGAATCATGGCCAGACACGGCCTCGCGGAACGCATCCTGGACTTGGCTCGGCCCCTGGCCGAGTCCCTCGGCATTTCCGTCTGGGGGCTGGAACTGGCCTCGGCCGGACGGCGAGCCCTGGTGCGCCTGTTCATCGAGGCCGAGAACGGAGCCAATGTGGACCAGTGCGCCGAGATGAGCCGGGGCCTGGGCGCGGCCCTGGAGGTGGAGGACGTGATGTCCGGGGCCTACGTCCTGGAGGTCTCCTCCCCAGGCCTGGAACGCCGGTTCTTCGATCCCGGCCAGCTGCCGCCCTACGTGGGTCGCATCCTGGACGTGAGCCTGCTCGAACCCCTGGACGGACGAAAGAACTTCCGGGGACGGCTGGCCCAGGCCCGTCCGGACGGTCTGGTCCTGGACGTGGACGGAGTCGCCTTCGATTTTTCCTGGGATCGGGTCAAGAAGGCCCGTCTCGTGCACGAATTCTAGATCCCCAACCGCTCGGGACGAGGGGACCGGGCGGGGGCAGCGGAGGATTCCCATGTCGGAACTGAAAAAGGCCATCGATCAGATCAGCAAGGACCGCGGCATCGACCGCGACCTGCTCGTGGACACCCTGGAAGAGGCCGTGCGCTCCTCCGTGATCCGCAAGTACGGCGAATCCATGGACGTGGAGGTGAGCTTCAACGAGGAGCTGGGCGAGATCGAGGTCTACCAGTTCAAGGTCGTGGCCGACAAGGTCACGGAGCCCCTCAACGAGATCGAACTCAAGGAAGCCCGCAAGCATGACCCGGCCGTCCAGCTGGGCGACGAGATGGGCTTCAAGCTGAACATCGAGGATCTGGGCCGCATCGCCGCCCAGGCCGCCAAACAGGTCATCATTCAGCGCATGCGCGACGCCGAACAGGAGATCATCTACGAGGAATACAAGGACCGCGTGGGCGAGATCACCTCGGGCATCATCCAGCGCCGCGACCGCACCGGCTGGATCATCAACCTGGGCCGCACCGAGGCCCTGCTCCCCAAGGAGGAGCAGATCCCCCGTGAGCGCTACAAGCGCGGCGACCGCGTCCAGGCCTTCATCATCGACGTGCAGAAGGAGTCCCGCGGCCCCCAGGTGGTGGTTTCCCGCTCCCACCCGGACTACATGACCTCCCTCTTCCACCGCGAGGTGCCGGAGGTGGCCGACGGCACGGTCAAGATCATGGGCGTGGCCCGCGACCCGGGCCTGCGCGCCAAGGTGGCCGTCTACTCCCGTGATCGCGACGTGGACCCGGTGGGCGCCTGCGTGGGCATCCGCGGTTCCCGCATCCAGAACATCGTGCAGGAGCTCAAGGGCGAACGCATCGACATCGTGGTCTGGAGCCCGGACATCGCCATGTACGCCCAGCACGCCCTGTCCCCGGCCGTGATCTCGCGCATCACCGTGGACGAGGAAGAGCAGATTCTCGAGGTGGTGGTGCCCGACGACCAGTTGACCCTGGCCATCGGCCGCAAGGGCCAGAACGTCAAGCTGGCCTCCAAACTGTTGGGCTGGAAGATCGACATCTTCACCGAAAGCCGCTACGGCGAACTCAACGCCGACCGCAAGGGCCTGGAACAGCTGGCCAGCGTGGCCGAAGTGGGCATCGAGAACTTCCTCGCCGCCGGCTTCGAGACCGCCGAACTGCTGGCCGCGGCCACGGACGAGCAGATCCTGGCCGTGGACGGCATGACGCCCTCCAAGGTCTCGGACATACGCTTGGCCATGAACATGCTCGACATCAAGCCGAAGGAGCCCGAGGCTCCCGAGGCTCAGGAAACCGCTCCGGAGGCCCCCGAGGCCGAAGGCGGCAAGACCGGAGAGGAATGATGACCGGAGAGCGGAACGGCGCCGCGCGGGCGGCGGGCGAATCCCGGCACGTGCCCGTGCGCATGTGCGCCGTATGCCGCGAACGGCTTCCAAAACACGAGCTGCGGCGCTTCGTTGCCCGCAGCCAGAATGGTGACGGAACCGGGCCCCTGCCCGACCCGTCCCAGACCATGCCCGGCCGGGGCGTCTACGTCTGCTCGAAGGCCGTCTGCATGGAGAAGTTCCGGCGTCGAGACGGCCGGCGGAAGGAGAAGGGGGATCGCGCATGACGGACAAGATGAAGGTCAAGGACCTGGCCGCGGAGCTGGGACTGAGCAATAAGGATATCCTGCAGCGGGCCCGGGACGCCGGCATCCACGTGCGCAGCTTCATGGGCACGCTGGAACCCGAGGAAGTGGACCGGCTGCGCGAGGCATCTCCCGCTCAGACCGAGTCTTCGGCCACCGTGGTCCGCGAGGTGCAGCCCGGAGTCATCGTGCGCCGCCGCAAGGCCACGCCCCCGACGGCCGAGGAAGCCAAGCCGAAAGCCCGGAAAGAGGCGCCGAAGAAGCCGGTGGAGCAGCCCGCCGAGGAGCAGCCCGCCCCGAAGGCCGCCGAAACCAAGGATGATGCCCCCAAGGCCAAGACGACAGCGAAGGACGTCGCGGAGAAACCCGCGCCCGCCGCGCGCAAGGCCGAGGAACCCAAGGCGCGCATCATTTCCGTGCCCAAGGCCCAGGAACCCGAGCCCGCGCCCGAGCCCAAGGCCGAGACGGTGGAAGTCCCCCCCGCCGCTCTCGCAGCCGAGGCTCCGACCACCGCGAAGGCCGAGGCCGAAACGTCCGCCGCGCCCGTCGTTCCCACAGTCGAGGAGACAACGCCTAAACCGGCGGTCAAGGTCGAGGCACAGGAAGCCGCCGCGGCCGAAACTCCGACCGCCGAAGCGCCCGTGCAGGAAGCCGCCGAGGCCACCGAAGGCGAGGAAAAGAAAAAGAAAAAGCCGCGCCGCGAAGTGCATATCCCGCAGGTGCGCATCATTTCCCGTCCCGATCCGAACCAGCCGCAGCCCCAGCCCGCGGCCCAGCCCCGCTCCGAGCGGCCCTACGAGCCTCGTCGCCCCGCCGGCCCTGGCGGCCCCCGCCCCGGCGGCCCCGGAGGCCCGCGTCCCGCCGGTCCCGGAGGCCCCCGTCCTTCCGGCCCCCGCCCCGGCGGCCCCGGAGGCCCGCGCCCGGGCGGCCCCGACGCCGCCGTTCCACCTCGTTCCGACAAGGATGGCGAGGCCGGCAAGCGCGGCAAACAGCGCAAGAAGGATCGCCGCGTGGTGGAATTCTCCCACGGCGCTCCCGGGTTCGAGTCCGAGGAGGCCGCTCGTCGCGCCGCCGCGGCTGGAGGACCGGGCAAGCGCAAGCCGATGCCCGGCGAAGAGGAAGGTTTCCGCCGCCACGGCCGCCGCAAGCGCAAGGCTCCCAAGGAAATGCCGCAGGAGGCCGCCCAGCCGCAGAAGGCCGTGAAGCGCAAGATCCGCGTGGACGAAACCATCCGGGTTTCCGATCTGGCCAAGCAGATGGCCGTCAAGGCCCCGGCCCTGATCAAGGCTCTCTTCGCCCTGGGCGTGATGGCCACCATCAACCAGGCCCTGGATCTGGACACCGCCACCCTGCTGGCCTCCGAGTTCGGCTATGAGGTGGAGAACGTCTCCTTCGACGAACAGGAATTCCTGGTCGAGGAGACCCCGGACACGGATGAGGATCTCAAACCCCGTCCGCCCGTGGTCACCATCATGGGCCATGTGGACCACGGCAAGACCTCCCTGCTGGACGCCATCCGCACCACCAACGTGACCGCGGGTGAGGCCGGCGGCATCACGCAGCACATCGGCGCCTACCATGTGGCCACCGATCGCGGTGAAGTGGTCTTCCTGGACACCCCGGGCCACGAGGCCTTCACCACCATGCGCGCCCGCGGGGCCCAGGTCACGGACATCGTGGTCCTGGTGGTGGCGGCCGACGACGGCGTCATGGACCAGACCCGCGAGGCCATCAACCACGCCCGGGCGGCCAACGTGCCCATCGTGGTCGCCGTGAACAAGATCGACAAGGAAGGGGCCAACCCCGACCGCGTGCGCCGCGAACTTTCCGAGTTCGGCTTGGTGCCCGAGGACTGGGGCGGCGAGACCATCTATGCTCACGTCTCGGCCAAACAGAAGGTCGGGATCGACAGCCTGTTGGAAATGATCCTGCTCCAGGCCGAGGTGCTGGAGCTGAAGGCCAACCCGGACAAGCACGCCCGGGGCCACATCATCGAGGCCAAGCTGGACAAGGGGCGCGGCCCGGTGGGCACCCTCCTCATCCGCGAGGGCAGCATCAAGATGGGCGACTCCTTCGTTTGCGGCGTGCAGCACGGCAAGGTGCGCGCGCTGTTCAACGATCAGGGCAAGAAGATCAAGTCGGCCGGGCCGGCCTGGCCCGTGGAGATCCAGGGCTTCGACGGCGTACCCGAGGCCGGCGACGAATTCGCCGTGGTGGCCGACGACAAGGTCGCCCGCCGCATCGCCCAGTCCCGCATGATCAAACAGCGCGAGAAGGAACTCGGCGGCAAATCCAAGATCTCCCTGGAGTCCTTCCTGGCCTCCAAGCCGGATCAGGAGGCCAAGAGCCTGAACCTGCTGGTCAAGGCCGACGTGCAGGGTTCCCTTGAGGCCATCGGCGAAGCCCTGAACAAGCTCTCGACCGACGAGGTCAAGGTCCAGGTGGTGCATGGCGGCGCGGGCGCGATCACCGAGTCCGACGTGATGCTGGCCGCCGCCTCTCAGGCCATCATCATCGGCTTCAATGTCCGCCCCACGGCCAAGGTCAAGGAAATGGCCGAGCGGGAGAACATCGAGATCCGCTTCTACGACATCATTTACAAGCTGGTGGGCGAGATCAAGGACGCCATGTCCGGCATGCTCACGCCGGACATCCAGGAGGCCTACCTGGGCCAGGCCGAGGTCCGCAACACCTTCAGCGTGCCCAAGGTCGGCACCGTGGCCGGCTGCGGCGTAGTGGATGGCAAGCTGACCCGCAACGCCAAGGTACGGCTGCTGCGCGACGGCGTGGTGGTCTACACCGGCCAGTTGGCCTCGCTCAAACGCTTCAAGGACGACGCCAAGGAAGTGCTCAAGGGCTACGAGTGCGGCGTCGGCCTGGAGAACTTCAACGACGTGAAGATCGGCGACGTGATCGAGGCCTTCGAACTGAAGGAAGTCGCCCGCACCTTGGAATAATGCGAACACTTCCCGGGGGGCCCCGGCGGCCCCCCGGATTCCTGCGGAAGGTATCCCGGGGACGCCGCGCCCCTGGCCGGGATTTGTGGACGGAGCCCCCAGGAATCATGATATGATCATCGGCACGCTCACCCTGGATTTCCGGCTCCACGGCAACGACTCGCTCAAGGGCAAGCGCAAGGTGGCCCAAAGCCTCAAACAGAAGCTCCGCAACAGCTTCAACTTGGCCGTTTCCGAAGTGGACGCCCTGGATTCCCACGAACGCCTCGTGCTGGCGGCGGTCACGGTGGGCAACGAGACGAAAGTCGTGGAGGGTCGCTTGGCCAAGGCCCTGAACCTGGTGGAAGCCGCCGCCGAGGCCGAGCTGGTCCACTGCGAGACCGAAATTTTTTCCAGCTCTCCGGAGGAATGAGATGAAGACCACCGACTCCCGCCGTTCGGTCAGGCTGGGCGACCAGATATTGCGCGAACTGGCGGGCATGCTTCTGGAGGACATCCAGGACCCCCGGCTGGACATGGTCACCCTATCCGGCGTGCGCATGAACAAGGATCTGCGCATCGCCGAGGTCTTCTTCACCCTGCCCGTCGGCGAAGATCGTCTCAAGGACGCCGTGACGGCGCTGGAAAAATGCTCCGGCCGATTGCGCGGACTCCTGGGCAAGCGCCTCAAGCTCCGCTACCTGCCCGAACTGCGTTTCGTGCATGACACCTTTCTCGAGGACATGGTCTATGCCAAGCCCCATCCGGGAAATCTCGGAAATACTGAAGAATAACCGCTCGTTTCTGGTGGCCTCGCACGTCAATCCCGACGGCGACGCCATCGGCGCCACGGCGGCTCTGGGGTTCCTGCTACGGGCCCTGGGCAAGAACGTGGTGCTCTACAATCCCTCGGGCCTGCCCGAGCGTTACGCCTGGCTGGCCCTGCCCGAGCCGCTTTCGACGCGTCTGCCCGAGGTTCTGCCCGACTGGACCGTGACCCTGGATTGCGGCGCGCCGGAACGGCTGGGCTCCGAGCTGTCCGCGCGACTCGATCCCGAACGCACCGTGAACATCGACCACCACCTGGGCAATCCCGACTTCGGGGCCGTGAACTGGGTGGATCCGGCCGAGCCGGCGGTGGGAGCCATGGTCGCCAAGCTGGCTCGTGAGCTGGGCGCGCCCCTGACCGGCGGCTTGGCCGAGGCCGTGTATCTGGCCGTGGTCACGGACACCGGCCACTTCACATACGGCAACACCACTCCCGAAGTCCTTGAGCTGAGCGCCGAGCTGCTGCGCGGCGGCCTGGATCTGGAGGGCGTCAACGCCCGGATCAGCAACCAGTGGTCGCCCCGGCGGCTGGAGTTGTGGCGGCGGGTTCTGGGCAGCCTGGTGCTGCGCCACGACGGCCGCATGGCCCTGGCCGTGGTCACCCGAGACGACCTGGACGGAACCGGGACCACGTCCGAAGACTGCGAGGAGTTCGTCAATTTTCTCCGCCGCCTGCGCGGCGCCCGGGTCTGTGTGCTGGTGCGCCAGGAGGGGCCGGAGCGCTGGAAGCTGAGCCTGCGCTCCCAAGGCGCGGACGACGTGCGGGCCGTGGCCGCCGGATTCGGCGGCGGCGGGCACAGGAACGCCGCCGGAGCCATGATCGAAGCCCCGCTGGGCACGGTCCTGACCAACCTGACCGAGGCCGTGGGGCGCATGCCCGGCCTGAAGGATCGCCAGTGAGCCGCCGCAACCGCCACGATCCCCGCCAGCTGGACGGCCTGCTCGTGCTGAACAAGCCGACCGGCCCCACCTCGGCGGCCTGCCTGAACCGGATCAAGCACGGCCTGGGCCAGTTCAAAATCGGTCACGCCGGCACCCTGGACCCCCTGGCCCAGGGGGTGTTGCTTGTCCTGCTCGGACAGGGTACAAAGATAGCTTCCTACCTGACGGGGGGGGAGAAGATCTATTCCGGCGAATTCACGCTCGGGCTCACCAGCGACACCTACGACTCCGAGGGCAAGATCCTCGCGCGCTCGGAGGTGACGGCCTCCCCGGAGGAGGTGGCCCAGGCGGTTGAAGCCTGGAAGGACTTGACAGAACAGGAAGTACCCGCCTATTCGGCGGCGAAACATAAGGGGAAACCGCT
This sequence comes from Desulfovibrio aminophilus DSM 12254, assembly GCF_000422565.1. Classification (NCBI taxonomy): domain Bacteria; kingdom Pseudomonadati; phylum Thermodesulfobacteriota; class Desulfovibrionia; order Desulfovibrionales; family Desulfovibrionaceae; genus Desulfovibrio; species Desulfovibrio aminophilus. The sequence goes on from NZ_AUMA01000010.1 coordinate 180,762, forward strand.
CTACTCGCTGGCACGGGCCGGCGAGGACGTGCCCGTGAAAAGCAAGGCCGTCACGGTTTTCCATGCCGAACCGTTGGAAATAGCCCTTCCGACGGCGAGATTCCGGGTCAGATGCTCGGCGGGCACCTACGTACGCTCCCTGGTCCACAGCTTGGGGATGCGACTGGGTTGCGGCGCCATCATGACGCAACTGACCCGCGAGGCGAGCCTGCCCTTCGGACTGGAGCAGGCCCACGATCTCGAGGCCGTCCTTGGCGAGCCGGAGCGTTTCGCCCAGAGGGTCATCCCCCTGGCCGAGGCGCTCCCCCACTGGTCCCGGCTCCGCTTGAGCGATACGCTGGCCGCCCAGGTCAAAAACGGAGCCTGGCTGCCGGTGGCCGAGACGGAGGCCGAGGGGCACGCCGCTCCTGGAGACCACGCGGTCTTTCTGGAGCCCGGCGGCAGCCCTCTGGCGCTGGTGGAAGCTCAGGCCAAGGACGGAAACTTGTGCTGGGTCATCCTGCGGGGACTGTGGAGCGAGGAAGCGCCACGCCGCGACAAGGGCCCCGGTTCGGCGAGTTGAACACCAACCTGGAGGATAGCGCTGTGGTTTTGGACGCCGAAGGCAAGAACAAGATCATCGAGGAATACAAGCGGCACGAAGGGGACACCGGGTCTCCGGAAGTGCAGGTGGCCCTGCTCACCGAGCGGATCACCTACCTGACCGAGCACTTCAAGGTGCATAAGAAGGACTTCCACTCCCGCACCGGCCTGCTCAAGCTGGTCGGTCAGCGCCGGAAGCTTCTCAACTACCTGAAGAACAAGGATATCCAGCGCTACCGCGACCTGATTCAGCGTCTCGGTATCCGCAAGTAGCCGGACGACCGGCACATTCGGTTTCAATCCCCGGGGACGACGGCGTCCCCGGGGATGTTTCCGCGCCAGGCCCGACCCCGCGCAAGGAGCGCGAGGCGAAGGCCCCCCCGGGCCGGGATGGTCCCGGCAGCGTGCGTGGTTGGCTGCGGAAAGCGCTTTTGCCGAGGCAAGAGCCCTTTCCCAAGCCTTCTCACGTTCCGGGGAGAGACGGCGCAATGACCCGCATCCCAAACAGTAGAGGAACGAACATGTTGGTACCTTTCGAAAAAACGCGCCTGTCCACCCCCTTGACGGGCGGCATTGAGATCGCCCTGGAAACCGGCAAGATGGCCAACCAGGCCCACGGCTCGGTCTGGATTCAGTGCCGCAACACAGTCGTCCTGGTCACGGCGGTGTCCGCCCCCCTGCCCGAGGACAAGGGCTTCTTCCCCCTGACCTGCCACTACCAGGAGATGTCCTACGCCGCCGGACGCATCCCCGGCAGCTACTTCCGCCGCGAGATCGGCCGCCCCTCCGAGCGCGAGACCCTGGTCTCCCGCCTCATCGACCGTCCGATCCGCCCGCTGTTCAAGAAGGGCTTCGCCGACGAAGTCCAGATCGTCGCCACCGTGCTCTCGGCGGGCCGCAACACGAACCCCGACGTGCTGGCCCTGACCGGCGCCTCGGCCGCCCTGCACCTCTCCCCCATGCCCTTCCTGGGCCCCATCGCGGGCGCCCGCGTGGGCTACATCGACGGCGAATTCGTGCTCAACCCGACCTACCACCGGGCCCAAGACGAGAGCAGTCTGAACCTCATCTTCGCGGCCACCCGCGATGCCGTGGTCATGGTCGAGGGCGGTGCGCAGTTCCTGTCCGAGAACCTCATCGCCGACGCCCTGGAATGGGGCCACAAGCAGATCATCCCCCTGCTCGACCTGCAGGATGAGCTGCGCGCCAAGTGCGGCAAGCCCAAGATCGAAGTCACGGCCCCTGAACCGGCCTCCGAGTTGGTTTCCTACGTGGCCGAAATCGCCACCGACGAACTCAAGGCCGCCCTGGCCATCCCGGCCAAGACCGCCCGCCGCGTGGCCAAATCCGCAGCCGAATCCAAGGCCCTCGAAGCCGTGGCCGAAAAGTTCGCGGCCGAGCCGGAGAAGGCCAAGCTGGCCAAGAACGTGGTCGAGGCCCTGGGCAAGAAGCTCATGCGCACGCGCATCAAGGAAGAGGGCGTGCGCATCGACGGCCGCGACCTGAAGACCGTGCGCCCCCTGTCCATCGAGGTCGGCGTCCTGCCCATGACCCACGGCTCCTGCCTCTTCCGGCGCGGCGAGACCACGGCCCTGGTCACCGCCACCCTGGGCAGCAGCCGCGACGAACAGCGCATCGAGACCCTCACCGGCGAGGAATCCAAGCGCTTCATGCTGCACTACAACTTCCCGTCCTACTCCGTGGGCGAAGTGCGGCCCATGCGCGGCCCCTCGCGCCGCGACATCGGCCACGGCGCCCTGGCCGAGCGTTCCATCTCCCAGGTTCTGCCCAGCCCGGACGAGTTCCCCTTCACCCTGCGCGTGGTCTCCGAGGTGCTCGACTCCAACGGCTCCTCCTCCATGGCCACGGTCTGCGGCGCGACGCTGGCCCTCATGGACGCGGGCGTGCCGATCAAGGAGCCCGTGGCCGGCATCGCCATGGGCCTGACCAAGGAGGGCGACGACTACCTCGTGCTCACGGACATTCTCGGCGACGAGGACGCCCTGGGCGACATGGACTTCAAGGTGGCGGGCTCCAAGGACGGCATCAGCGGCATCCAGATGGACGTGAAGCTCTCCACGGGCATCCCGTCCGACGTGCTGCGCCGCGCCCTGGCCCAGGCCCGCGACGCCCGCCTGCACATCCTCGAGCACATGGGCATGGTCCTGGCCAAGCCGCGGCCGGAACTCTCCGACCTGGCTCCGCAGATGGCCGTGCTGCACATCAATCCCGAGAAAATCCGCAGCGTCATCGGCCCCGGCGGCAAGAACATCAAGGCCATCACCGCCGAGACCGGCGCGGACATCGACATCGAGGACTCCGGCAAGGTCTCCATCTTCGCCCCGACGCTGGAATCGCTGGAGAAGACCAAGGAGATGGTCCAGTACTACGACCAGACTCCGGAGCCCGGCAAGAACTACGAGGGCACGGTCAAGAAGCTCCTCGAGGTGGGCGCCCTGGTGGAGGTTCTGCCCGGCGTGGAGGGCATGCTGCACGTGTCCCAGCTGGACGTGGAGCGCATCGAGAAGGTCACCGACCTCCTCCAGCTCGGCCAGAAGGTCTGGGTCAAGGTCATCGAACTGGAAGCCGGCGGCCGCATCCGCCTCTCCCGCAAGGCCTGGCTCATGGAGCAGGCCGGCCAGGAGGTCAACCTGGACGAGTTCCGCCGTCCCCCGTCTTCCCGCGAAAACGGGGATCGCCGAGGCGGCCGCCGCGACGACCGCCGGGACCGCCCGCGCCGCTAGTTTCGGACCAAACGCACGCACCTTGGGGGCGGCCGCCGCGCGGCCGCCCCTTTCCTTTCCCTCCTCTCCGGCCTTGCCCGCGATCCCGGCCGAGGCTATGCTGCCCCCCAGACCGCCAACCTGGGAGGCACGCAGCGCGCATGCACATCCAGACCTACATCGACCAGCCGGGGTCGATCCCACCGGAGGCCCTGCTCGTCTGCCTCGGTGCTCCGGCCGCCAAACCCGCGGGCCGGGTTCTGCTGTTCACGAACCTCGACGAGAAGGATCTGCTCCGGGCCCAAACCGTGCGCCCTGAAGAGCTGAAGGACGGTCTGCACTTCCTCATCTCCCGGGAAGCCTATCGGGAAAACAAGGTGGTCGCGGATCGCATTCAGCGCCACCTTGCCTGGCTCTTCTGCAAGTTCGTCCACTACCCGCGCAACGCCAACATCCCTGACCCCTGCGGCCTCTACGGCCCCAAACCACCGAACATCCTCAACGAAATCAATCGCTGCCGCAACGCTCCTCTGCTGCTGCGCTCCCCGCTCACGGACGCCCTGGCCCGGGCGCGGATCCGCCACCCCCTGCTCCTGGTCCTGCCCGGGCCTTCACTGCGCGGTCTGGCGCCTCGGCTCAAGGCGCTCTCCCGCGTCTGTTTGGTTGCCTGCATCGCGCGCACCATGGATTTCTGCTTGGGCAACGGGGTCGAACCGGATTTTTTGGTCCAGCTGGACACTGGCTGGTGGCAGACTCTCTTCCTGCCGCCGGAGCGCACCCTGCCCGGCTGCACCCTGGTGGCCCTGTCCCTGGCTCCGGTGCATGCCGTGGCCGAGCGCTTCCGGGGCGTCTTCTTCATGGACAGCTTCGACCGCGAGGTTCTGCCCAACCCTTCGCGTCTCCGGGAATCCTGGCTCAGTTCCCTGCTTCCCTGCCTGGGTCTGGCCGAGGCCCTGGCCGCGCCTCTCGTGCTGGTGGCCGGAGCCGACTTGTCCTTCGGGCCCAACGGGCAATACCACGGGGACGGCCCGGCCGCGCCGCTGCCCGCCTACCCGCCGGACAGCCCGATTCTCGTGGGATTGAACGACTTCACCGTGCCGGATGTACACGGCCGCGCCGCCACCACCCGACTGCCCTACTTCGCATCGGCCCACGAGGCGACCCTCTTCGCTCGGGAGATATCCCGGGGAAACGGCGCACGCTTTTGCAACATCACCGGCGAGGGCATTCTGGACCCGACTTTCTTCCCTCTTCCCGAGGAGGATTTCTCGGCAACCCTGCCCGCCGTGGACCGCGCGGCAGTCCTGGCCAAGGTGGACGCGGCCCTGTCCTCCCCCGAGAGCGTGCAGCTGCTCAAACACAAAATGAAGCTCTTGCGCGACCTGGAAATGGTCCGCGACAACCTGGATTTTCTGAATTTCTGCCGCTGGCGCAAACAGGACGCCGAGGCCGCCGCCCATCCCATGGTTCGCGCGCTGCACGCCCAGGGCGACTATCTGGCCCAGACCGCTGGCCTCTCCCAGGGGGAACGCCTGGAACTGGCCGTGGAGCTTCTGGAACAATGGCGTCTGAGCCTGCTCCAGGCCCGCAACGTCTGCCAGTTGGAGCAGGAGCGAGCGCGAGGCGGCCTCGTGCCGGTGCTCTGCCTTGAAGACGAGAACCCGATAGAAGACTTGGAGCGCCGCCATCCCGGGCTGCGCGCCCGCCCCGTGCGGATCTGGCGCGAAACCGCCCCGACCCCGGACGCCGACCGGCTGCCCTACCGCCAATTCGCGGCCTGGAGCCGTGAACGCAAGGTTTTCCTGGTCACGCCCAGGGCCGAGCGGCATTTCCAGATGCTTCTGGACTGCCTGCCGGGAAAAAATTGGCTGGTGCTGCGATGACGGAGAGAAGACGGCCGAAGGTCGTCATCTACGGCCGGGAGAAATGCCCCTTCACCCGCCGCGCCCGGGATGCTTACGGCCCGAAGGCGGAATTCCGCGACGTGGAAACCGACCCCGCCAACCTGAAGGAGATGCTCAGCCTGGGACAGGGGTCGCGCCGCATCCCCCTGATCGTCCGGGACGGCGTGCCGGAGATCGGCTTCGAAGGCCGTTCCTGAATCGTGCGTGAGCGCTCCGGCCGTGCGCCGGAGACCCCAGGCTAGCTCACCAGAACCCCGGCGTAGCCCACCACCCGGCTCATGTCTCCGTTCACATCGCCGGAAGTGCTGTAGGCCGCCACCTCGACTGCGCCGGCTCCGAAGGCCTTGGCCGCGCTCAGCCCCAGGACCATGGGCAGCACGCCGCACATGGTGATCCCGTTGGCCCGCACCACCTCGTAAAGCGCCTCCGGGTCCAGGGCCTTGATCGCCTCCAGGGCCAGGGAATCCCGGGCCTCGGCTTCCTCGCGCGAGACATAGTGGCTCATGTCCGAACTGACCACGAAGGACACGGGCGTCTTGCGGGCCTTGAGGGTTTCGGCCAGGCGCAGACCCACGTCCATCAGTTCGCGGGCCCCGCCTCCGCCCACGCAGATCGGCACGATGCGCATGTCCGGATTGATCGACCGCAGGAAGGGCACGAGCACCTCCAGGGAGTGTTCGTTGAGGTGCGCGGTGCGGTCCGGGGTCAGGCGCGGATCGCGGGCGATGAGGGTTTCAGCCAATTCCTCGTCCACGGCCAATCCTCCGCCGGGAAAAAGCCAGGAGCCCATGTGCCAGACGGCGTAGCGGCTGCCCATGCCGGTGTGGTTGGGGCCGAGCAGGATCACCGTGTCGGCCAGATCGGCCCGGCCCAGGGTGGCCCCGGCCACGGCTCCTGAAAAGACGTAGCCCGCATGAGGGACCATGGCCAGAAGGGTTGGTTTGTCGGCACGGCCTTCGGCGACGGACAGAAAGCGGGCTACTTCGGCGGCCAGGGCCTGGGGCTCGGCGGTGTAAAACTGTCCGGCCACGATGGGTTTTCTGTCCATGAATGCCTCCTGTCGCCCTAGTTGGGCACGGGCGCGTATTCCCGCGCCTTCTGCTCCAGGGCCTGCGTTTCGATGGCCGAGGCGGCCATCCGTCCGTAAAGGCTGTCGGGTTTCTTGGTCTGAATGTCCGTCATGATCCTGCGCCACTCGTCCACGGCCCCGGCCTTGCGGTAGATGTTGGCCAGCCGGAAGTGCATGGAGGCCCACTCGGGATCGCTCTCGGGAATGTACTTGTCATACTCGGAGGCCCACTTGAGGGCTTCCTCGTAGCGGCCGGAATGCTCCGTGGCGAACACGGTCATGAGGATGGCGTCCTTGATCTTGTCCTTGTCGCCCTTGGTCTGGAGCAGGAGCGACAGGGCTTCCTGGGAGTAGGCGAAGACGCGACGCAGATCCTGCTTCTCCATGCTGGCCTTGGCCAGATAATACATGGCGTTGGCCCGCGCGTTCGCGTCCACGGTGACGTCGGCGGCCAGTTGGGCCCAGATGGGCAGACTCTTTTTCGGCTCGTTGAGATTCTCCAGGGACATGGCCCGGGCGTAGTCCAACTGCTGCTCCAGGTTCCTGGGAATCTTCCAGTTCCGGCGGGCCATGGCCGCCAACTCGTCCAGCCGGGTCCAGGCCCCGGTCTCGAGAAAAATGTTGCTGGCCAGATTGAGCGCCATCTCCGAATACTTGGGAACCTGATTCTTGGTCAGGTAGCGTCGGATCAGGCCCAGGGCCTTGTCGTGTTCGCCGGTCTTCCAGTAGCAGGTGGCCACGCCCAGGCGGGTGTCGTCGTCCACCTTGCCCTGGTCCACGAACTTGTACTTCTCCCACCACTGGGCCACGCGCCCGTAGTTCTGATCCGCGATGAGTTGCGGCACGGCCAGGGTGAAGGTCTTGTCGCCCAGTTCCCGGGCCTTGGGAACCAGTTCGCTCTTGGGGTAACGGTCCAGGAGATCCTGCACCGCGCCCAAGGCGTCGCCGTACTGCTTGTTCCAGGCGTTCCACATGGCCAGCTTGAGCAGGGCCAAGGGGGCCAATGGGCTGTCCGGATGCTTTTCCGCGATCTCGATGTAGGTGTCCCTCGGCCGCACGTTGTAGGGGCGGTCGAAGACCGAGGCCATGACCGGCTCGGTGGGATCGTCGTAGATGCCCTCCTCGGCCAGGCGCATCTTGGCCACCAGCGCGCCCTCAGCGTCGGGATAATCCTTGATGACCTTGTCGTAGATATCCTTGGCGGCCTTCTTGCGGCCATCGCGCAGATAGATGTCGGCCACGCGGGCCAGGACGATGTCGTTCAACTGGGCCTGGGGATTCAGGTTGTAGTAGGTCCAGTAGTGATCCTTGGCCTCCTTGAGCTTGCCCAGGGAGTTCTCCACGTCGGCGGCGAGCTTCAGGAAACGGGGATTCTCCATGTAGAGCAGCGGCCAGCGCTTGTCCATGTAATCCGTGATCTGGAAGGCCTGCTCGTTGTAGCCCAGAAGATGGAGCGAATTGGCCAGCAAGTAGGAGGCCTGCTTGATGATCGGAATGTCCGGGTGCTGCTGGATCAGGGTCTGGAGCCGACGCGCCGCCTCGGCGTAATTGCCCTTGTTGAAGGCGTACTCGCCCCAATAGTAGTCGATGTAGGGGACGTTGGTGTCTTCCGGGTACTTCTTCTTCAGGAGATTGAAATAGGCCGTGGCCTCCGGGACGTTGTCCACCTTCAGGTTCAGCAGGCCGAGGTTGAGCAGGGCCGCCGGAACCCGAGGCGAGTTCAGGTTGGCGTTCATGGCCTCGTTGTACGCCTTGGATATCTCCGGGAAGTGGTCCCGGATGGAATCCCGGTACATCTGGTAGACCGTGTCGGCCATGTCGTAAAGGGCGTCCTCGCGCACGTCGACGGGCAGGTCCGGGGCGGCCAGAAGTCCCTGCAACGACTCCTTCGCGCCCTTGAGGTCGCCGTTGGCCATCTGGCCCTCGGCCGTGTAGAGAGTCTCCCGCAGATACGTCTCGCGCTCGGACCCGGCCAGTTCCCCGGCCGTGGCGTTGCCCTCGGGGGCGGCGGCCGTGGCGTTGTCGGACGGCGGCAACTCGGCATGGGCCGGTTCCGGCTTGGGCGGCTCCACCGGCGGAGCCTGCGGGGCCGCTTCAGGCGCTCCGGGCACCACGTTCACCGGTGGGGGCGGCTCGACCGGAGCCTCGGCCTTGGCCTGGGAAGGAGCCTTGGGGGCGGCCGGAGGAGCAGGAAGCACGGGCCCCGTGGGCACGGAACTCATGTCCGGCATGGGCACCTCCGCCGAGCTTTCGGCGGCCGGAACCGGGGGCAGGACGCCACCGCTCGCCTGGCCCTTGACCTCTCCGAAGCCGTTTCCGACGGGCTGGACCGGCAGGGAGCCCCCGGCCAGCTCGGCCAGACGGACCTCCTCGGGCCCCTTGCTCACGGCCTTGAAGCGGACCTCGCCGTCCGGGCCCACAGGCACCTCGCGCGCCTCGGGTGCCGGGAGCATCTGGCCCACGGTTCCATTCCCGCCGGGATCTCCCGGGCCCAGCTGGGTGCGCACGGAATACGGCACGGAAAAATACGGTTCCTGCCCGGGGGCGGCGTCTCCCGCAGCTCCGGGCATGGGCAGTTCCGTCTCCACGGCGGGAGCGGAGCCGCGTTTGCTCGGCTGCACCACCACCGGTCCAGCCGGGGCCTTCTCGGCCGCGCGGCGCGGCTCGGCGGCGACAGGCGCGGCCTGCGCCGCGGGCTGTGCCGGAGTGGACGCGGCCTCCCGCCGGACCGGATCGGCCTTGGGTTTGGCCTCAACCTTGGCTTTGGCTTCCGTCTTCGGCTTGGCCTCGGCCTTTGGCTTGACCTCGGCTTTCGGCTTCGCCTGCTCCCTGGTCTTGGCCTTGGGCGCGGGCTCCGCCTTGCGCGGCTCCGCGGGAACCGGTGCGGGGGATTCCACGGCGGCCGCCGTGCGTTCGCGGCCCCAGCGGGCTCCGAGGGGATCACGGAAGACGGTGATCTGAAAACCGCCGGGACGGTTCGCGGTGACGTAGCCGAAGGCGTTGGTGTTCAGGCGGATGCGCAGACCGGACGCGCCGGGCTCCACGCCGGAAACCAGCCGCCCGCCTCCAGCGCCGGAAGGACGGCTCTCAGCCTTCCAGGGGTCGGCCCCGAGGGACACGGTGATCTCCTGGGCCCCGCTGCGGGACACGGAAAAGGACGGCGGGGTCGAATCGAAGGCGAAGGTCAAGACGTCGGCGTCGCCGCGCGCCTGGGATTCCAGACGCAGGGCCAGAGCCGGGGAGGCGCAGACGAGCCACCCCAGAAGGACGGCGGCAAGCGCCGATGGAGCCTTCCGAAGTTTTTTCACGGTCACGTCGCGCGGTTATGCAAGGAGCGTGCTATCCTCACGAAAGCCCTCCCCGCGGCCCGGGCCTAGCCCGGCTCCGCCTCGCCACCCTTGCGCTTCTTGAGCTTCTCGATCAGGGTCGTGCGCTTGATGCCCAGAATCTCGGCGGCCTGGTTCTTGACTCCCCCGGCCTCTCCCAGGGCCTCGTCCAGCAGCCGGGCCTCGATCTCATCCAGGAAATCCTTGAGCCCCATGTCCTTGTCCCGCATGTCCTTGAGACAAGGCCAAGCGAACCCGGCCGGGCGGGCGACAGCGGGCGGCTCCCGCTTGGGCGGCTCCTCGCCCACGTCGCGCCAGATCTTCTCCGGCAGGTCGGCGGGCTCGATCCGCTCCCCGTCGCAGAGAATGGAGAGCCTCTCCATGAAGTTCTCCAGCTCGCGCACGTTGCCCGGCCAGGCATAGGCCAGGAGCATGTCCCGGGCCTTGTCCTCGAAACGCAGCCGCGGGCGGCCCTTTTCGGAACAGAAACGGCCGAGGAAATACTCGGCCAGGAGCAGCACGTCCTCGTCCCGTTCGCGCAGGGGAGGCAGGTGCAGGGGGATGACGTTCAGGCGGTAAAAGAGATCCTCGCGGAACTTGCCCGCGGCCACGTCCTTTTCCAGGTCGCGGTTGGTGGCGGCCACCACGCGCACGTCCACCTTCTTGATCTGGGTGCCGCCCACGCGCTCGATTTCCTTTTCCTGAAGCGCACGCAGAATCTTGACCTGGAGGCTCAGGTCCATGTCCCCGATCTCATCCAGAAAGATGGTCCCGCCGTCAGCCAGCTCGAAGCGGCCGGGCCGGGAACGGATGGCGTGGGTGAAGGCCCCCTTCTCGTGGCCGAAGAGTTCGGATTCCAGGAGTTCCTTGGGGATGGCGCCGCAGTTGATGGGCACGAAGGGGCGTTCCCGGCGGCGGCTGTTGCGGTGCAGCGCCCGCACGAGCAGTTCCTTGCCGGTGCCGGATTCCCCGGTGACGAGCACGGTGCTGTCCGTGGGCGCGACCTTGAGCAGGACGCGGTAGACCTCGTGGAGAACCGGGCTGTTGCCGATGATGCCGTCCAGATGCAAAGCCATGCCGCCTCCGTGCCGATGACCCAGAATTCCCTCTCTCCCTGTCAATGAAATGACGCAAAGTCAATGGCCTTGGCGAAAAGCCCAGGCGACGGCACGCCCGAAACGGGAAAAAACACCGCCCCGGCCAGGTGCGGGCGCGGTGTTTCGCGAGGCGTCAGCCGAGGGATCGGGCCAGGATCTCCTTGGCCGGAATGAGCGCCGTGGCCGCCGCCGAGACGATGTTTCCGGCCACGCCGGGGCCGTCTCCGGCCACGAAGAGCCCGCGCACCTTGGTCTCCAGCTTGTTCCCGGTGTCCACCTGGGTGGCGAAGAACTTGATCTCCGGGGCGTAGAGCAGGGTCTCGTCGTTGGCCACCCCGGGCACCACCTGGTTGAGCTTCTCCAACCCCTCGACCACGTTGGTCAGGATGCGCTCGGGCAGGGCCATGGCGATGTCGCCGGGCTCCACGTCCTTGAGCGTGGGGGTCACGAAGCTGTTCCTGATCCGCGTCCAGGTGCTGCGGCGTCCGCGCTTCAGGTCGCCGAAGCGCTGGAGGATGGGCTTGCCCCCCCCGATGAGCGTGGCCAGCCGCCCGATGGACTCGCCGTAGGCCTGGTTGTCCGAGACCGGCTCGGTGAGCACCACCTTGGAGAGGAAGGCGAAGTTGGTGTTCTCGGACTTCTTGTCCATGTAGGCGTGGCCGTTGACGCAGACGAAGTCCTGGTAGTTCTCCAGGGAGACGAAGCCGCCCTGGTTGGTGCAGAAGGTGCGGGTCTGGTCGTCGTACTTGGCGGTGCGGATGAAGAAGGTCGGGTCGTAGATGATGTCGCAGAGATCCCGCATGATGTCCTTGTGGACCTCCACGCGCACGCCCACCTCGATGCCCCGCTGGGACACGCCGATACCGAGGTTGCGGACCACGCCGCCCACCCATTCCGCCCCCACCCGGCCGGGGGCCAGAATCACGTTGCGGCAGGTGTACTCGCCACGGTTGGTGGTCACGCCCCGCACCTCGCCGTCGGCCACGAGCACGTCGCGGACCTCCTCCGAGGTGTGGATGATCACGCCCTTGTCCCGGATGTACTCGGCCATGCGCGTGATGTGCCGGGGCAGGTTCTCGCTGCCCAGGTGTTTCTGGCGGATGAGCAGCAGGTCCACGCCGTTCTTCTTGGCCGTCTGGCGGATGGCCCTGGCGGCTTCCATGTCCGTGGGAAAGACCTGGCCGTCCATGCCGAAACGGTCGAAGATGGCCTCGGTCTCCGCGATGAGCGCCACGGCCTCGGGCTCGTCCATGAACTGGGTCAGGTCGGTCTTGCCCAGCTTGTGGATGTAATTCAGCTTGCCGTCGGAGAAGAGTCCGGCCCCGCCGATGCCGCAGAGGATGTTGCAGGGACGGCATTTCATGCAGCGCCGCGCGCCCGCGATGGGACATTCGCGCTTGTGCGGGGGCTTGCCCTTCTCCACCATGAGCACGGACAGGCCGGAGTGCTCGGCCAGCCAGTAGGAGGCGAACAGCCCGGCCGGGCCGCCGCCGACCACGACCACGTCGAAATCGGTCTTCACGCTCTTGGCGATCATCGCTTCTCCATGCGCCGGACACGATTGGAGCCCGCCGGCGCCTGGGCGCTCATGCGGGCTCACCCGTTTCACGCGGCCTCGCGCCGCCTCTCCTCGCCGCTCAGACGACCATGTCCAGCAGGTTGCCGGTCATCTGGTCCCAGGCCCGCACGGCGGAGGCGTTGGCGTTGAAGGCCGCCTCGTTCACGCCCATGCCGACCATCTCCCGGGCGATATCCGTGTTGCTTCCCTGCACGTAGGCGGGCACGGCCTCGGTCCGCCCGGCGTCGGTCTCAAGTTTGGTGGTGGAGGCCAGGGGACCGGGTTCCGAACTGCGGCGGATGTCGGCCACGGCCACGCCGCCCTCGGCCGTGGTTTCGAAGTCCACGCGGCTCGACCGGAAGCCCTCGGTGTTCACGTTGGCCACGTTGTTGGCCGACACCTGCTGGGCCACGCTGAAGGCCCCAAGGGCCTGGGCGCTCGTGTCGATGTTCATGGTCTTCGTCCTTGATATCCTTTTTAGCTCTTTTCCACTGTCCTTTCAATAGCGGCCACGGCCGAGTGGTCGTGGATGGACTCGAAGCTCTCCACCTCCACTTGGAACCAAGTGATGCGGGGGTGCTCGGAGAGGCCCTTGGCCGCCGTGCGCACCACGTCCTCCACGAAGGTCGGCTGGGCGAAGGCCGTTTCGGTGACGTACTTCTCGTCCTCGCGCTTGAGCAGAGTGTAGACCGGCGAGGAGCCGGAACGCTCGGCGATCTCGATCAGATCCTCCAACCAGAGAAAGCCCTTGAAACGCGCGCGCACACGCACCTCGGCCCGCTGGCTGTGGGCCCCCTCGCGGCTGATGGCCTTGGAGCAGGGACAGACGGTCATCACCGGCACGTCCACGCCCAGGGTGAAGTCCAGGCGACCGTCGCGATACTCCCCGCGCACGTGGCAGGTATAGCCCATGAGCCCCCGGCTGCCGCTCACCGGCGAGGTCTGGCGCAGGAAATAGGGGAAGGTGAAGCGGGCGAAGGCCGTGCGCGCCTCCAGACGGCCGCAGATGTCGGCCAGGAGCTTCTTGAACGAGGCGTAGTCCAGTTCCTCGCTGAAGTTCTCCAGGGCCTCCACGAAACGGCTCATGTGGGTGCCCTTGAAACGCTCGGGCAGATCCACGGAAAGCTCCACCCGGGCCACGGTGTGCTGGGAGCCCTCGGCCCGGTCACGCACCACCAGCGGCAGGCGCAGATCCTTGACTCCCACTCGGTCGATGGCCATGGCCACCGGCGCGGGATGCTTCTGCACGTCCTCCATCAGAGCAGATCCTGTCCCGTGGTGGTCAGGCCCAACTGGCCGTGCTTCACGCCCTTGGAGGAGATGAGCTTCTGACCCAGAGTCTTGATCTTGTCCGCCGGGCCCTTGAGCACGAGCACTTCCAGACAGTTATGGTGGTCCAGATGCACGTGCAGGGTGGAGAGGATCACGTCATGCACGTCGTGCTGGATTTCCAGGAGCTTCTGGGTCAGGCCGCTGTGGTGGTGATCGTAGACCAGGGAGAGGGTTCCGGCCAGTTCGCCCTTGGCCTCCTCCCACTCGCGCTGCACGAGCATGTTGCGGATGAGGTCGCGGATGGCCTCGGAACGGGTCTGATAGCTCTTCTCCTCGCAGACGCGGTCGAAGCGGTCCAGCAGGTCGGAGTCCAGGGACACGCCGAAACGAATGGTCTTGCCCATGATGTCGGCTCCTTTCAGGTTTGCCGTGTCAGTTCCCAGAGATGCACCGTGGCCGAATAGCCCCCGCCGGTGGCGGCGGGGACGGATTCCGTGGTCAGCCGCTCCGCGCGCCAGCCCCGGTCGCGCAGTTCGTTCCAGACCCCGAGGGATATCTCCCGCGCGGGCTCGGCGATCCAGATCGCCCCGCCCGGGGCCAGGACTTGGCGGAACAGCCGCTCCAGGGGCTCGAAGAAGCGGCGCTCGTAGAGGATGTCCGCTCCGAAGACGCGCTCGAACGCCCCTTCGGCCAGGCCCGGTTCCCGCCAGTCCATGTGGGTCCAGAGCACGTCCACGCCGTTGAGCCGGGCGTTGTCGCGGGCGAAGGCCAGCGCCGGATACTCGTAGTCCAGGCCCAGAACCCGACCGCCTCGGTCGGCGGCGGCGATGGCCGTGAGCCCCAGGCCGCAGCCCAGGTCCAGGCAGGTCCGCCCGGCGACCCGGCCCGGTTCGCGGGCGATCCAGTCGGCCAGGAGCAAAGCCGCAGGCCAAAGCTCCACCCAATAGGGCAAGCGCTCATCATCGCCGAACTGCTCCGCATCCATGCCTTCCCAGAGGCTCTCCAGGTCGGCCGTACGCTCCAGTACGTAGGCCCGGCCTCCGGCCCGCACTTCCAGCCGCTGCCGGGGCCCGGAAAGCGGATCATGCGGTTTTCTCTGCTCCATGCCGTGAGAATAGTCCTGAAGCGTGGTATTTTCAACTACAATCATGCCACTTGCGGCACATCTTCAGGCCACTCCGTACACCGCGAAGACGGCCGGAAGCGAAAAAACCCGTCGCGGTCGACGGCGCTCGGCCTCAACGGGGTTTTCAGACCGCCAGCGCTCGTGGTATGCAGGGCTCCCCAATGGAATCGCAAGGAGGATTGCCATGATTCCCTCTGACCGCATGTACACGAAAAGCCATGAGTGGGCCAAGATCGAAGGCGACGTCGCCATCGTGGGCATCAGCCACTTCGCCCAGGAGCAGCTGGGCGACCTGACCTTCGTCGACCTGCCCCGAGTGGGTGACCAGGTGAGCGCCGGGGCCGAGATGGGCTCGGTGGAGTCGGTGAAGGCCGCCAGCGAACTCTACTCCCCGGTCACGGGCGAGGTGCTGGAAGTGAACGAGGAGCTGGCCTCGGCTCCCGAGAAAGTCAACCAGGACCCCTACGGCGCGGGCTGGATGCTCAAGGTCAAGCTCACCGCCGCGCCCGAAGGCCTGCTGGACGCAGCGGCCTACGAACAGGTGGCCGCCGCTTCCGCCCACTAACCCAGGAGTTTTCCATGCCCTTCGTGCCCCATACCCCGGAAGAGATCCGGGAGATGCTGGCCGTCATCGGGGTGGCTTCGGTGGAGGACCTCTTCGCCGAGATCGCGCCGGAAATGCGGCCCAAGAGCTTCGACCTGCCCTCAGGCAAGTCTGAGATGGAGGTTCTGGCCCACCTGGAACGTCTGGCCGGGAAGAACGTCTCCGGCCAAGTGAGCTTCCTCGGCGCGGGCTTCTACGACCACCACGTGCCAGCGGCCGTGGACGCGCTCACCTCGCGCGGCGAGTTTTATACGGCCTACACGCCCTACCAGCCTGAGGCGTCCCAGGGCACGCTCCAGGCCATCTTCGAGTACCAGACGGCGGTCAGCCGCCTGCTCGGCATGGCCTGCGCCAACGCCAGCGTCTACGACGGGGGCACGGCTCTGTTCGAGGCGGCCATGATGGCCGTACGCCAAACCAAGCGGCGCAAGCTGGTGGTCTGCGAAGGTCTGAACCCCATCTACCGGGTCATGCTCGACTCCTACACGGCCAACCTGGATCTGGAGTTCGTCACCGTTTCCCACCGCCAGGGCCGCTCGGACCTGGCAGGGTTGGCCCAGGCCGTGGACGGCGAGACCGCCGCCGTGCTCGTGCAGAGCCCCAACTTCTTCGGCTGTCTGGCCGACTATACCGCGCTGTTCCAGGCCGCCCGGGCCAACGGCGCGGTCTCCGTGGTCTCGGCCTATCCCGTGCTCCAGTCGGTGCTCAAGACGCCCGGCCAGATGGGCGCGGACGTGGCCGTGGCAGAGGGCCAGAGCCTGGGCCTGCCGCTTTCCTTCGGCGGCCCCTACCTCGGCATCATGACCTGCACGAAGGAGATGATCCGCCAGATGCCCGGCCGCATCGTGGGCCGCACCAAGGATCTGGACGGCCGCACAGGCTACGTGCTCACCCTCCAGGCCCGCGAGCAGCACATCCGCCGCCAGAAGGCCACCTCGAACATCTGCTCCAACCAGGCCCTCTGCGCCCTGCGCGCCCTGGTCCACCTCTGCCTGCTGGGCGAGGAGGGCCTCAAACGCACGGCCCTGCTCTCCGTGGAGCGGGCCCATTACGCGGCCGAGCGGCTGACCGCCCTGCCCGGGGTGGATCTCATGAACGACGCGCCCTTCGGCAACGAGTTCGCCGTGCGCCTGCCGGTGAACGCCTTCGAGGTCGTTGACGCGCTCACCGCCCGGGGCTACGTGCCCGGGTTCCCCCTGGGCCGCTACTACCAGGGCCTGGAAAACTGCCTGCTGGTGGCCTGCACCGAAAAGACCGGCAAGGAGCAGATCGGCATCCTGGCCGAGATGCTGGGAGGGATGCTGGCATGAAGACCATCTTCAAGGAATCCGTGTCCGGCCGCGAGGGCTGCTGGCCCCAGGCCCCGGCCGCCGACGCCGCGACCCTCCTGCCCAAGGACATGCTGCGCGGGGCCCCGGCGGACCTGCCGGAGGTCTCCGAGCTGGACGTGGTGCGTCACTTCACGCGCTTGTCGCGCAAGAACTTCGGGGTGGACGGCAACTTCTATCCTCTGGGTTCCTGCACCATGAAATACAACCCCAAGTTCACGGAGACGGCCGCGGCCTTGCCGGGGTTCACGCGGCTGCACCCGCTCCTGCCCCAGCTCAAGGGCGCGGGCCGCTTCTGCCAGGGCGCGCTGGAGGTGATCCACCACCTCGAGCAGCTGCTCTGTGAGATCTGCGGCATGGCCGCCTTCACCCTGCACCCCATGGCCGGGGCCCACGGCGAACTCACCGGGGCCATGATCATGGCCGCCTACCACAGGGACAAGGGCCGCAAGCGGACCAAGATCATCTGCCCGGACTCGGCCCACGGCACCAACCCGGCCTCGGCCACCATCGCCGGGTTCGAGGTGGTCAACATCCCCTCCTGCGACGGCATCGTGGACCCGGCCGAGCTGGCCAAGGTCATGAGCGACGACGTGGCGGGCATGATGATGACCTGCCCCAACACCCTGGGCCTGTTCGAGAAGCACCTGCCCGAGATCGTCTCCATCCTGCGCGCCAAGGACGCCCTGCTCTACTACGACGGGGCCAACCTGAACGCCATCCTGGGCAAGATGCGTGTGGGCGACGCGGGCTTCGACGTGGTCCACCTGAACCTGCACAAGACCTTCGCCACTCCCCACGGCGGCGGCGGCCCCGGCTCCGGTCCGGTGGGCGTCTCGGAAAAACTCGTGCCCTTCCTGCCCATCTCCCGCGTGAAGAAGCTGGAGGACGGGCAGTACTTCCTGGACTACGACCAGCCCAAGTCCATCGGCTACGTGGCGCCCTTCTACGGCAACTTCGGCGTGGCCCTGAAGGCCTACGCCTACATCCTGCGCCTGGGCCGCGAGGGCCTCACGCGGGCCTCGGAAAACGCCGTGCTGGCCGCCAACTACCTGCGCAAGCGCCTGGAGAAAAACCTGGAGGTGCCCTACGACCGCGTCTGCATGCACGAGTTCGTGGCCTCGGCCGTGGAGCAGGCCAAGAAGGGCGTACGCGCCCTGGACATCGCCAAGGCCCTCCTGGACAAGGGCTACCACGCGCCCACGGTGTACTTCCCGCTGATCGTCAAGGAAGCGATCATGGTCGAGCCCACCGAGACCGAGAGCAAGGCCACCATGGACCAGTTCGTGGACGACCTCATCGCCATCCTGGAACAGGCCGAGAGCGATCCGGCGGCGGTGCAGGCCGCGCCCGTGACCCTGCCGGTGAAGCGCCTGGACGAGACTGCGGCGGCCCGCAACATGGAGCTCACCGATGACCTGTGACCTTCTGGTCCTGGGCGGCGGCCCGGCCGGCTACGAGGCCGCCCTGGAGGCCGCCTCCCTGGGCCTGAAGACGATCTTGGTGGAGCGGGACGCCCTGGGCGGCACCTGCCTGAACCGGGGCTGCATCCCCACCAAGCTCCTGCTCGGGGCCACGGCGGCCGTGGAGGAGTTGGCGGCCCAGGCCAAGCTGCGCCTGGCCGAGGGCTCCATCCGCACCGATCTGGCCGCGCTGGTCACGCGCAAGGACCGCCTCCTGGAGGCCACGCGCAAGGCCATGCGCCAGAAGCTGACCGCCCTGGGCGTGGAGTTCGTCCAGGGCGACGGCCGTGTGCTTCGGCCCGGGACCGTGGAGGTTCAAGGGCCGGAGGGCGCGCGGGAGATCCCCTACGCGAAGCTGCTCCTGGCCACGGGCTCGCGGCCGTCGTCCTTCCCGGGACTCACCCCGGACGGCGGGGCCGTGCTCGACTCCACCGGCTTCCTGGAGCTCACGGCCATGCCCGCCTCGCTCATCGTGGTGGGCGCGGGCTTCATCGGCCTGGAGATGGCCCAGGCCGCCCACCGCTTCGGCTGCTCCATCACCCTGGTGGACGCCCTGGACCGCGTGGCGGCCCAGGAGGACCCCGAGGTCTCGGCGGCCCTGCTTGGCCAGCTCAAGCGCTGGAAATGGGACGTGCGCCTGGGCGTCAAGGTGGCCTCCCTGGTCACCCGTGACGGCAAGGCGGCCCTGACCCTGGACTCGGGCCAGGAGATCGTCGCGGACAAGGCCCTGGTGGCCGTGGGCCGCAGGCCCAACACCGAGGGCCTGGGCCTGGAGGCCCTGGGCGTCACGCCCGGGCGCGGCGGCTTCATTCCCGTGGACGACCACCTGCGCGCGGCCCCGGACGTGTACGCGGCGGGCGACGTGAACGGCATCGTGCTCCTGGCCCATGCGGCCTCGCACCAGGCCCGCTACATCGCCCGGCACGCGGCAGGCCGAACGGACGCCCCCTACCTTTCCGGGCCGGTGCCGAGTATCCTTTACGGTTCCCCGGAGGTGCTGCGCGTGGGGCGCCTGCCCGGCGAACTCCTCAAGGAAGGCCGGGCAGTGAAGGTTTCGGCCGCGCCCCTGGCGGCCAACCCCATCGCCCAGGCCCACGGCCAGACCCAGGGCTTCGTCAAGGTGATCTGGTCCGAGGGCCGCGTGGCCGGGGTCACGGCCCTGGGCTACGACGTCTCGCGCATGGCCACCACGGCCGCGCTCATGGTCCGCGACGGCTGGACCCGCGATCAGGCCGAGAACCTCATCTTCCCCCACCCGACCCTGGACGAGACCCTCTGGTCCGCGTTCACGGCCGAGGCCAAGGACATTCCAGGAGAATCCGCATGAGCGACATCCGCGTCGGCTGGATCGGGACAGGCGTCATGGGCCGCTCCATGTGCGGCCACCTGCTCAAGGCCGGGTATCCGGCCCGCGTCTACAACCGCTCCCGGGCCAAGGCCGAGGCCCTGGCCGCCCAGGGCGCGGTGATCTGCTCCTCCCCGGCCGAGGTGGCCCGGGAGAGCGACGTGATCTTCTCCATCGTGGGCTTTCCCCGCGACGTGGAAGAGGTCCTCCTGGGTCCGGACGGCGTGGTCCAGGCGGCCGCCCCCGGCTCCGTGGTGGTGGACATGACCACCTCCGAGCCGTCCCTGGCGGTCCGCGTGCACGCCGAGGCCGGGAAGCGCGGCCTGGCGGCCCTGGACGCCCCGGTGTCCGGCGGCGATCTGGGGGCGCGCGAGGCCACCCTGGCGATCATGGTCGGCGGCGAACCCAAGGTCTTCGAGCGGGTCCGCCCGCTCTTCGAGCGCATGGGCGGGAACGTCCGGCTCATGGGCGGCCCGGGAGCGGGCCAACATACCAAGATGAGCAACCAGATCCTCATCGCCGGGACCATGATCGGCGTGGTCGAGTCCCTGCTCTACGCCCGCAAGGCCGGGCTGCCCCTGGACCCGGTCATCGACGTGATCGGCAGCGGGGCCGCCGGATCCTGGTCCATCAACAACCTGGGCCGCCGCATCGCCAAGGGCGACTTCGACCCAGGCTTCTTCATCAAGCACTTCGTCAAGGACATGGGCATCGCCTTGGCCGAGTCCCGGGCCATGAACCTCTCCCTGCCCGGCTTGGCCCTGGTCCAGCAGTTCTACATCGCGGCCCAGGCCCTAGGGCTGGAGAACCTGGGCACCCAGGGCCTGTACAAGGTTCTGGAGCGGATCAACGGATTCTGACCCCCCGCCAGGTGAAAAAGCCCCCGGCCGCGTCGGCGGCCGGGGGCTTTTTTCACCTGGATACGGCTCAGACCAAAGGCAGCAGCAGGCTGTGCTCCTCCAACCAGCGCCGCAGGGTTTCCTCCTCGGGGAAAAGGAGATCGCGGAACTCCACGCCGATGAACCGCCGGTAGGTCCAGACCACGACCCCTCGAACCCCGCCCAGAAGCCGATGCGGATCAGGAGCCTCGTCGTCCAGATGCACGGCGTCACCCGGCTCCACGTCCTCGGGATACCCCGCGCTGGGGCATTCCAGCAGGGCTCCGCTAAGGCTCAGGTTGCGCACCAGACAATGGGCGCGGGGCCGGTCCTCCATATCCAAGGCCAGGATGAGCAGACCGTCCAGGTCCAGGCGCGAATGACGGCGTTTCTCCCTCATGTCAGCTTCCTCCGCTGCTCAGGAGCGCCATGAGTTGGGCGATCTGCGGGTCGTCCTGCCCGGCCGCCTTCTGGCGGCGGAAAAACTCCAGGGCCTGCCAGGCCATGCCTGCGGCCTTGAAGATCGTCGCCATGTGGGCGGCCACCTCCGAACGCCCCACATAAAACGCCGGGTTGACGTTCAGGGCCCGCAGCAGGCGCTCCACGGCCTTCTTGTTCTCGCCGCCCTCGAAATAGGCCAGGGCGATGTTGTACTGGATGTTCTCGTCCTTGGGCGCGTACTTCTCGGCCTCGAAATAGGCCTCCACGGCCTCGCTCCACATGCCCTGGCGGCGCAGCGAGATGCCCAGGCGGTTGTAGATGTTCATGCACAGGGCCCCGCGCGAACTCTTGGTCATCTCCAGGCTCTTGCGGTAATACTTCTCGGCCATCTGCGGATTGGACTCCGCGACCATGTCCGCGATGTCCAGACACATCTCGCTGACCACGCTCATGGCCTCCTCGCGGGCCGAGTCGATGGCCTTGTCGAAATACTTTTCGGCCTCGGCGGTCTGGCCCATGTCGATGTGCAACTCCGCGATCTTGATCTTCCGGTTGCAGTTCAGGGGGGAAAGCTTGTCCAGCTTGACCAGGTAGCCGAGCATCCCCTTGACGTCGTTGTCTTCGGCGTGGAAGAGCACCAGACGCTTCAAGGGCTCCAGGTACATCTTGGCGTTCTTCTCGGCGTCCTTGTAGGCCCGCAAAGCCTCCTGACGCTTGGCCAACCCCTTGAACCCGTCGCCCAGAAGGACCAGCGCCGCGGGATGCTGCGGATGCTTCAGAAGCACGGTGTTGGCGATGTCGATGGCCTCATCGAAATGGTTGTCCACCAAGTGGTGCCGCCCCTCGACCAAGAGAGCGTCCACCTCGCAATGCGGCTGGAGGGTGAAGGCGATCTTCTCGATGACCGTGTTCGTGCTGGCTGGCTTGGTCAGAAAGTTGTCCGCGCCCTCCTCGTGAAACTGGAACAGCCGTTCCTGAAACACGTCGCGGGCCACGACCACCACGGGCAGATCGGGCCAGGTCTTGGCGATGTACTGGAGCTGGGGCAGGGTCAACTGGCCGTTGAGGGCGTGCTCCATGAAGAGAAAGGGCTTCTGGTCGCGTCCCAGGTATTTGTCCAGGGCCTGCCCCAGGTCGGCCGTGTCCTGGATCACGCGCAGCAGATTCGCGTCCAGGCCCAGTTCGTGGCACAGGGCGTTCTTCACCGTCTGTTGGAATATCTTGTCCCGGGTCAGGAGCAGGAAGATTCCTCCCTGTTCCAGAAAGTCGTAGATCACGTCGCAGTACTTGTTGACCGTCTCGTCGTTGGTGCGCAAGACGTAGATGCTGCGGGTCTCGCTCTGCTTTCTCGGAGCCAGGTCGGCTGCCGGATCCGGCCGAGACTTGACCACATAGAGCGACTTCGATCGTCGATCCTTGCGGAGCATGGCATTCCCCCCTGAGACAAAAAACGCGCTTGTCCGCGCGGCGGCACCCCGCGCCGAAGATGCTGATCCTGGCATTGAAACTATAAACCGGACGTCATAGGGTGACAACGGGTCAATGTCCCGTTTTGTCCGCCTTGGGTTCGGGACAATCCCCCGGGAGAATCGCCCCGGGGCGGGAACACGGCTTGAGCCCGGGGCGGAAAACCGCTACAGGGGCTGGACCCGCAACCGCAAGAACGAGGAGTCTCCCGTGTCCGAAATGCAGATCAAGGAAATTCCCGCCGCCCCGGAATTCGACATGTTCTTCTATTGCGAGGTGGCGGGCGAAAACCGCATCGACCGCGACCTGCTGGAAGAGATCGAGGAGCGCTGGGAACGTTGGGCCGGACTTCTGAAAGCCCATCTGCTGACCAACCCCGAGGGCGGAGCCCAGTATGTCTTCCTGTTCATGGACAAGGCCGTGGAAGACGAAATCGAGGGCATCTGGCAGGACTCGCCCACCCACGGACTGGCCCTGCACAACCTGGCCATCGCCATGGTCATGTCCGCCGCCCACGGGCTGATCCCCGAGCTTCAGGAAGGCCGTTGCGCCCCGCTGCCCAAGCCTGGCAAGGCCATGCTGGACGCCTTCGACAAACTCGGTCTGACCTGGAACAAGGAGGGCACGGTGAACCGCCAGTACGCGGTGCTCACGCCCTACCCCTACTCCGGCGGCTGCGACATCTGCTACCTGCAGCCCACCTGCCCCAAGGCCGCCCTGGAGCGTTGAGCGCTCCAGGGAAGGCGCATGGGGAGGGCGCCCTCCCCGATCAATCCCCCTTTCCTCCCCTTTCGATGACCTCCCGCTTTCCGTACGGTGGCATCGTGCGGAAACCCCGCCCGGAGATCCAGTCCTCCGGGCGACAGCTCCAGGGAGGCGAACATGCGCAGCATCCTCGTGAAGCAGAATGGGGGGCGGGATATGGTGTTCACCGGCCGCATCGTGGCCCGAGCCGACGACAGTGAAGTGAGCGACAAGCGTCCGATCTACACCGACTGCCTGAGCCTGTGGACCCTGACCATCTTCGAGACCAGGGAAGGCGGCTTCGTCTTCAGTTCCGAATATGACGCCTACGCTCCCAAGCGCGTCTCCCTGCGCGGCGCATTCCGCTTCGACAACCCGGAAGCCCTGGTCATGGCCCTGGAGCAGGATGGCCACACCCACGCCGAGTTGACCCGGCTCCTGCTCAGACGGGCGGCCCAGGCATCCGAGGCTTTCCGTCCGCGCCGGGCCGAAACCGCGGCCATCTATCCGCCCGCGCTGCAGCATTTGGCGCCCAGCGGCCACGAAGACATGGCCGAGTGCGCCTGATCCAGGCGGGAGAAAGGTTTTTTCGCCGGACCTGTTCCAGCCGTTTCCTCCTTCCCATGCGGAGACGCCGCCTGCGGGATGGTCCCGCCGACGGCGTCTTCGATTTGAGAGGAAAAAAGCAAACCGCTAGCCGAACGCCGGCACGTGCAGCGTACCGCTCTCCACGGACATGCGGTCGGCCTTAGCGCGCGGGGCGCACACTCCCACCAGTTCAAAGCCCAAGCTCTCGGCCATGAGTTTGAGCGGCTCCACGTTTTGGGTCACGCGCATGATCTCCAACAGCGTTTCCACTCCAAGCTTGGCCTGTCCGTCGAACGGATTGAGTTCGCGAAGCAGCGTGGAATAGGGCTTGCCGATGGCCTCGGCGATGTCCTTGGCCGGCTTCCTGCCTTCGAGAACGATCTGCTGGGTCAACTTGGTGATGTCGCCTTTCATGGTCTTCCGCTCCTTGGCTGATTGCCTGCTCGGCCGCCGGCGGCGCTCTCCCCGCCAACCCGATTGCCGGTTTCGTTCTTGGAGACCGCGCATGCGGCCCTGCTCCGCATGATCAAATCCCATGCCAAGCGGGAAGGTCTTTGCTCCTGACTGGCAACCTCTAGGAATAGCATGTATTTTTTATTCTGCGGAAGGTGTCCGGCAGAAAGAACGACCAGGAAATCATTCTGATTTCATCAGAATTCTGATGAAATCAGAAAATCAGTCCTGGAAAGCCAAGTCGCGCAAAGGCGTCTTGTTCTCGAACAGCGGCTCCAGACTGGAACGGAAGGTACCGGCGATGCGCAGGCCGGAAACCTCCAGCCCGGCGGGCAGTCCGGCGTAGAGGCGCAGGGCGCGGTCGATGAAGTCAGCGTCCACGAAGGAGGCCCGGACCTCCAGCAGCCGACCGCCCAGGACCACGGGCACGATCAGTTCATGCCTGCGCTCCGGGGCCCGGGTGATGAGGTTGCCGGTGCGCACCAGGGCCTCGGCGACCGTGGCGGGCAAGAGGGCCGAGGCCTTGGCCAGGCGCTCCACGAAGACGGGTTGAAGGGCTAGGTAGTAAAGAGGGTCCACCTTGCAGGCCACGGACCGACCGGGCACGTTGAGCAGGAGCGGATCGGCGTGATAGGCTTGGCCAAGAGCCTTCTGGAGCCGGTTCAGGACGTCCTGGTAGTCAGTCAGCGACATCGCTTTCTCCTTATCTCTCACAGAAGCACAAACCCGTCGCCTTATCAAGAAAAAACAAAGAAACCCGGGTGGGAGGCGCACGACTTGACATTCTCGCGCGCCTCTTCCTATAGGTCTAGACCCTCGGGAAAAACCGGGCACTGACGCGACCGTTGGGGGATGCGATCCCCTTACAATAAAAACTCAATACTGTAACGGAGTTGGCAATGTCGGACGCGCTCAAGAACCAGAGGACCTACGCCTTGGTCGGACACGGCGGCTGCGGGAAGACTTCCGTGGCCGAAATGCTTCTCTTCAATACCGGCGGCATCGCCCGCCTGGGCAAGATCGAGGAAGGGACCACCGCCCTGGACTTCGAGCCCGAGGAGATCAAGCGCCGGGGTTCCATCCAGCCCGGTTTCGCCCATTACAAGTGGAACAAGAACCAGCATTTCCTCATCGACACTCCCGGCGACTCCAACTTCAACGGAGACCTCTCCTACCAGCTCGCCGCCGCCGACGGCGTGGTCTTCGTCATCGACGCCGTGGACGGGGTCAAGCCCCTGACCCGCAAGGCCTGGAAGGACGTCCAGGCCGCCCAGCTTCCCGCCGTGGCCTTCATCAACAAGATGGACCGCGACCGCGCCGAATTCCAAACGGCCTTCGACAGCCTGAAGAACTCCCTGGGCATCAAGCCCGTGCTTCTCTACTACCCCATCGGCGCCCGCGAGAGCTTCAAGGGCGTGGTGGACATGCTCGAAAACACCGCCCTGATCTTCGACGACAAGGGCGGCGTGAGCAAAGCCGAGATCCCCGCCGACATCGCCGACGAAGTGGGCCCCATCCGTGAAGCCATGATCGAGAACATCGCCGAAAGCGACGAGACGCTCATGGAGAAGTATCTTGAGGAAGGCGCGCTCTCCCTGGAGGAGATCAAGAGCGCCCTCAAGGCCGGTGTGCTCTCCCGCGAACTCGTACCGGTCTGCGTGGGCGCGGCCCTGGAAAACAAGGGCGGGCCTCAGCTCCTGGACGCGGTGCAGGCGCTCCTGCCCTCGCCTCTGGACCACCCGGCCTGGGTTGGCGAAGACGGCTCCGAGCGCCCCTCGTCCCCGGAAGCCCCGGCGGCCTGCTTCGTGTTCAAGACCTTGGCCGACCCCTTCGCGGGCCAGCTCACGGTCATGCGCGTGCTCTCCGGCACCCTCTCCCCCGACTCCACGCTGCTCAACAGCGCCAAGGGCGAGAAGGAGCGCGTGGCCCAGCTCCTCCTCATGCAGGGCAAGGACCAGACCCCGAGCAAGGAGCCCCTGGGCCCCGGCGCCATCGTCACCCTGGCCAAGCTCAAGCTGACCAAGACCGGCGACACGCTCTGCGACGAGAAGGCTCCCTTCGCCTTGAAAAAACCCAAGCTGGCCCAGCAGCTCATCACCTACGCCCTGGCCCCGGCCGAGAAGGGCGACGAGGACAAGGTATACTCGGCCATGGCCAAACTCCTGGATGAGGATGTGACCCTCACGCTTTCGCGCGACGAGGAGAGTGCGGACATCCTCATCACCGGCATGGGCCAGAACCACATCGAGGTCTCCGCCGACCGGGCCAAACGCCGCTACAAGGTGGACATCCTGCTCAAAACCCCCAAGGTGCCCTATCGCGAGACGCTCAAGGGCAAGGCCAGCGAGATTCAGGGACGGCACAAGAAGCAGACCGGCGGCCGCGGCCAGTTCGGCGACTGCTGGATCCACATCGAGCCCCAGCCGCGCAACGCGGGGTACGAGTTCGTGGACGCCATCGTCGGCGGCTCCATCCCGCGCCAGTACATCCCGGCCGTGGACAAGGGCATCCAGGAGTCCTCGGCGCGCGGCTACTTGGCCGGGTTCCAGCTCATCGACTTCAAGGTCACGCTCTACGACGGCTCCTACCACAACGTGGACTCCTCGGAGATGGCCTTCAAGATCGCCGGTTCCCTGGCCTTCAAAAAGGCCTGCGAAAAGGCCGGCGTGAAGCTCCTGGAGCCGATCATGACCGTCACCGTGGCCGTGCCGGACAACTACATGGGCGACGTCATCGGCGACCTCTCCAGCCGCCGGGGCAAGGTGCTCGGCTCGGATTCCCAGGCCGGCGTCACTGAGATCAAGGCCCACGTGCCCATGTCCGAAGTGCTCAAATACGCCCCGGACCTGCGCTCCATGACCGGCGGCCAGGGCACCTTCACCATGGAATTCTCGCACTACGAGGAATGCCCGCCGCAGATCGCGGAAAAGGTCATCGCCGAACACAAGAAGAATCAGGCCGAAGAATAAGCCGCGAACGACCGGGGGGGGCTTCGGCCCCCCTTTTTTCATCGTTTATCTTGACAATCAAAATATAAATTCATAGAGATTCTTTGCTTTCAAAAAAAACATGGGGAGTTTCCATGATCGGTCGTTTCGCCCGTCTGGGCAGCTACAAGGAATTGTTCGACATCAAGGAGCTGGCCTCCTGCCTCGCCGGCGGAGCGCTGGCCCTGGGCGCCTTCATCATGGAGGGCCGCCCCGGCTTTCCGGTCTGGCTGCCCCTGGCCCTGGCCTCGGCCTCGGTCCTGGGCAACGGTCTGCCCATCGTCCTGGGGGCCCTGCGCGGCCTACGCGAACGCCGCATGAACGTGGACGAGCTGGTGAGCATCGCCCTGGTGGCCTCGGTGCTCCAAGGCGAGATCCTGAGCGCCGCCGTGGTGGCCTTCATCATGACCCTGGGCGCGCTGGTGGAGGAGGCGGTCAGCGAATCGGCCCGCCGCTCCATCCAGGCCTTGGCGCGCATGACCCCGGAACACGCCACCCGCCTCGAGGACGGCCGCGAGGAGATCGTGCCCCTGGGCCAGGTCCGGCCCGGCGACCGGCTGCTGGTCAAGCCCGGCGAACGCATCCCGGTGGACGCCGAGATCGTCGCCGGGATCACGGCCGTGGATGAATCCTCCATCACCGGCGAATCCATTCCCCGCGAGCGCCGCGAGGGCGACCCCGTGCTGGCCGGAACCCTGAACCACAACGGGGTGATCGAAATCCGGGCCACCCAGGTGGGCGCGGACACGACCCTGGGCAAGGTGATCCGGCTGGTCACCGAGGCCGAGGCCCAGAAGCCACGCGCCGCCCGCGTGGTGGACCGCTACGCCCGCTGGTTCACGCCCGTGGTCCTCGCCTGCGCGGCCCTGGCCTGGGCCTTCAGCGGCGACGCGGGCCGAGCCGTGGCCGTGCTCGTGGCCGGGTGCCCCTGCGCCCTGCTCATGGCCGCGCCCACGGCCACCGTGGCGGCGGTGGGCCGCGCCGCGCGCGCCGGGGTGCTCATCAAGGGAGGGCAATACCTGGAGGAGGCCGCCCGGGTGCAGGTCATGCTCTTCGACAAGACCGGCACATTGACCAAGGGGGAACCCAGGGTGGACGAGGTGGCCGCCTGCGAGCCCCTGGGCCGGGACGAACTGCTGGCCTGCGCTGCCGGAGCCGAGCAGAACTGCAACCACCCCCTGGCCCGGGCCGTGCTCAAGGCCGCGCACTACGCCCGTGTCGGCGTGCGCAAGGCCGAGCGGGTGCTGGCCGAGATCGGCCTGGGGGTCAAGGCCCTGGTGGGCGGTTCCCTGGTGGAGGTGGGCAGCGCGGAGATGAACGGCGGGGCAGCCGTCCTGCCCGCGCCCCTGCGCCAGTGCCTGGAGCGCATTCAGGAACGCGGGGCCACGGCCCTGGTGGTCTCCCTGGACCACACGCCGGTCGGCGTGCTGGGCGTCTCGGATACGGTGAAGCCCACGGCGGCGGCGACCATCAAGCGGTTGCGCGGACTGGGGTTCACGCACCTGGGCATGCTCTCCGGCGACCACGAACGGGCCGTGAACCGGCTGGCCGCCGACCTGGAGCTGGACCAGGCCTGGGCCGGGCTCAAGCCCCAGGACAAATTGGCGGTCATCGAGGACTTCCAGAAGCGAGGCCTGCGGGTGGCCTTCGTGGGCGACGGGGTCAACGACGCCCCGGCCCTGGCCCGGGCCGACATGGGCGTGGCCATGGGCGCGCTGGGTACGGACGTGGCCCTGGAGACCGCCGACGTGGCCCTGACCCGCGACGACATCTCCCGCCTGCCCTTCCTGGTCCGCCTGGGGCGGCGCTCGGTGGCGATCATCCGCCTGAACATCGCCCTGGCCGTGATTTTCAACGCCCTGGCCATCCTGGGCGGCGGCTGGGGTCTGCTCACGCCCGTCTGGGCCTCCCTGGCCCACAACCTGGGCTCCATCGTGGTGGTTCTGCTCTCGGCCAGCCTGGCCCTGTTCCGCGACCGCGAGCCCGCGTAAGGAGGCCGCATGGAGATCGAAGACCTGACCCGGCTGCTGGTGGAATTCTACGAGAAGTTCTCGTCCTGGGAGCAGTGCGTGGTGCGCGAGACGGGCCTGACCCCGACCCAGATGCACACGCTGGAGATCCTCGGCTCGCGAGGGGACTTGCGGATGAAGGATCTGGCCGCCGGCATGGGCGTGACCACGGGTTCGCTGACCGTTCTGGTGGACCGCCTGGAACGCGGCGGCTTCGTGGCCCGCAGGCCGCACGACTCCGACCGCCGTTCCATTGTCGTCGGCCTGACCGAGGAGGGTGAGCGCCACTTCCGTGAGCACCACGCCCTGCACCTGCGCCTGACCCGGGAGCTGGCCGAAGGGCTGAGTCCCGAGGAACTGACCCAGTTCCCGGCCATCCTGCGCAAGATCACGGCCCAGCTCTAGCCCGACGCCATGGCCTCCGGGGAAACCGGTTCGGACGATCCGAACCGGCCTCCCGGAGGGCGCGAGGAGGAAGAAATCCGCCCGCCGCTAGTCCAGGGTCTTGCGGTAGCGCTTCACGCCCACGATGATGATCACCAGCCAGAACAGGGCGATGGGCCAGAGGTTGTCCAGGGCCTCGGGCAGGCCGTTGCCCTTGAGCAGGATGCCGCGCACGAGACGCAGATAATGGGTCAGGGGCAGGACCGAGCCCACGGCCTGGGCCCAGTCCGGCATGGCCCGGAAGGGAAACATGAAACCCGAGAGCAGAAGCGAGGGCAGGAAGAAGAAGACCGACATCTGCACGGCCTGGAGTTGGTTGCGGGCCACGGTGGAGAGGGTCACGCCCACGGAGAGGTTGGCCCCGATGAAGACCAGGGAGAGCAGGAAGACGAGCGCCACGCTCCCCTGCACGGGCACCTGGAAGAGCATCTTGGCGGCCACGACGATGAGCGTGACCTGGATGTAGCCCACCAGGATGTAGGGCACGATCTTGCCGATGAGCACCTCCAGGGGCCGCACCGGCGTGGAGAGCAGGTTCTCCATGGTCCCGCGCTCGGTCTCCCGGGTGATGGCCAGGGCCGTGATCATCACCAGGGTCATGGTCAGAATCACACCCATGAGTCCGGGCACGATGTTGTACTGGGTCACGGCCTCGGGGTTGAAATCCGCATGGACCCGCACGTCCACCGGGTCGCTGCCGCGCGTGAGGTAGGGAAAGGCCCGATCCAGCTCGGTGTTCACCGCCCGGTTGACGATCTCCCGGAAGGCGCCCACGGGCCCGCTCACGGCCGAGGGGTCGGTGGCGTCGGCCTCCAGGAGGAGCACCGGCCGCTCCCCGCGCAGGATGTTCGTGCCGAAGTCCTGGGGGATGGTCAGCACGAACTGCGCCTGCCCCTTGTTCAGCAGCTCCCGGGCCTCCTCTCGCGAGGACGCCTGGCGGGTGATGCGGAAGTAACGGCTGGTCTGCATGGCCGCCACCACGGCCCGGGAAAAGGCCGAGTTGTCGGCCGAGAGCACGGCCGTGGGCAGGCGGCGCGGGTCGGAGTTGATGGCGTAGCCGAAGAGCACGAGCTGAAGCAGGGGAATGCCGATCATCATGGCGAAGGTGGCCCGGTCCCGGCGCATTTGGATGAATTCCTTGGACACCACGGCCAGAAAACGCCCCGGCGAGAAGAAACGCCCGCTCATTGAGGCCTCCCCCGGCGCATGAGGTCGATGAAGACCTCTTCCAGACTGGTGGGCACCGCCTCCACCGTATGCGCGCCGTCCCGCAACGGAGCCAGGGCCGTTTCCAGGGCCGCCCGGTCGCGGCCGCTGACGTGCAGGGAGATTCCGAAGGCCGCCACCTGGTCCACTCCCGGCCGCCCGCCCAGCTCGCGGGCCAGTTCGTGCAGTCCCGGGCCGGAGACGGTGTAGGTCGTGAGCCCGGAGTCGCGGATGAGATCCTCCATGCCGCCCCGGGCCAGGAGGTCGCCGTAGGCGATGTAGGCCAGGCGGTGGCAGCGTTCGGCCTCGTCCATGTAGTGCGTGCTGATGAGCGCGGTCACGCCCTCCCCGGCCAGCACGTGGACCTGATCCCAGAAGTCGCGCCGGGCTCCGGGGTCCACCCCGGCCGTGGGCTCGTCCAGGAGCAGAAGCCGGGGTTCGTGCAGGATGCACGAGGCCAGGGCCAGCCGCTGCTTCCAGCCGCCCGAAAGCTTGCCCGCGAGGTGCTTGCCGTAGCGCCCCAGGCCCATGCGCTCGACAATCCGCTCCACGGCGGCCCGCCGGTCGGCCAGGCCGTACATGCGGGCCGTGAAGTCCAGGTTCTCCAGCACGGTCAGATCCTCATAGAGGCTGAAGCGCTGGGACATGTAGCCCACCTGCTCCTTGATCCGGGCGGCCTCGGTGAGCACGTCCAGCCCCAGGCAGGTGCCCTCCCCGGCGTCGGGACGCAGCAGGCCGCAGAGCATGCGGATGAAGGTGGTCTTGCCCGAGCCGTTGGGCCCCAGAAAGCCATAGATCTCGCCGCGCCGGACCTGCATGTCCAGGCCGTTGACCACCACCTTGCCGCCGAAGGACTTGGTGATGCCGCGCACGTCGATGACCAGCTCCGGGGCGTCCATGTCAGCTCCCTCCCGCCGGACGCACATCCACGGGCTGGCCGGGGTTGAGCGGCGGCTGCCCGGGCCGGGGCCTGGCCTCCACGCGGAAGACCAGCTTGGCCCGGCTCTCGCTGGAGTAGATCACCGGCGGGGCGTACTCGGCCTCGGGCGAGACGAAGGTGATTTCTGCCCGCGCGGGCTCGGCCCGGCCGTCGACCAGAACTTCGACCTCCTGCCCGGGGGCCAGCGAGCCCACCCGAGTTTCGGGCACGAAGAAACGCACCCGCACGTTCTCGGGCGGCAGCAGGGCCACAACCGGCCGACCGGCCGGAACCCATTCCCCGGCCCGGTAGAGAGTGTCGAAGACGAGCCCCGAAGCGGGCGCGGCCTGGGTCTTCTGTTCCAGATTCCAGCGGGCCTGGTCCAGTCGGGATCTGGCGGCCCGAACCTCGGCCTCGGCGGCCCGGATCTCATCCTCGCGCGCGCCCAGGCGGGCGGTGGCCAGTTGCTGGGCCAGGGATTCCACGCGTTGGCGGGCCCGTTCGGCCTCGGTGCGGGCCCGGTCCAGATCCTCGCGTGCGATGGTCTTCTGCTCAAAGAGCTTGATCCTTCGGCGATATTCGGAATCAGCCAGACCCCGGGCGGCGCGGGCCTCGTCCAACAGGGCCTGGATGGAGGCCACCTCCGAGGGACGCTTGCCCTTGCGCAGGTCGGCCAGACGGTTCTCGGACTGGGCCAGGACGTGTTCAACCTCGTCCACGGCCGCGCGCTCCAGGGCGGCGTCCAGGACAAAGAGCCTCGCGCCCCGTTCCACGGTCTGCCCCCGGCTCACGTCCAGAGTCTCCAACTGGCCGCCCAGGGGCGAGGCCACATAGACGTACTCTCCCTCCACGTAGCCCTGGAACAGTTCGCCGGAGCGGCCGCAGCCGCCCAGCAGGGCCAAGGCCAGGAGAATCGGCAGCGCCCGTCTCATGGCGTTCCCCCCGCCGCTTCGCGCGCGGCGCGCTCCCGCACCCGGGCCAGGCCTCCCAGGGAGAACAGGGTTACATGCTCGGCCAGAAGCGCGATGTCCTCGTCGCGCAGATCCTCTCCGGGCAGGAGCCGGTCGATGACCGGCTTGGCGTAGCCGTAGTGCAGACACTGGGCCACCACGCTCAGACAGCAGGCCCGGACCAGCAGCGGCGCGGCGAAGGGCGCGAGGATCTCCGAGACGATGCCCACGAGAACCTCCTTCTGGGGCCGGGCGAAACGCTCCACCACCTGGTCCATGAACGGCGTGGGGTCGGAAAGCTCCTTGATGATGAGCCGGGCCTTGCCCTCGTAGCCGCCCCAGCCGCGCGTGGAAAGCAGGCGGTAGAGCAGGCCGCGCACGAATCCGGCCAGCCGGGCCTCGGCTCCCTCGCCGGGGCGCACCCCCATGTCCGGGGGAAAGAGCTTCATGCCCTGGTCCGTCAGGTCGTCCAACACGGCCTGATAGAGCCCGGCCTTGTCCTTGAAATAATAGTGCAGCAGGGCCACGTTCACCCCGGCGGCCTCGCTGATCTGGCGCACGGTGGCGGCCCGGAAGCCCTTCTTGGCGAAGGTCTTCCCCGCTGCGTCCAGGATGCGCTCCCGTGTGCCTTGTGGTTCGTTTCCGTTCATGGTCTCCCTCGTTAAACATACGCTTAAAGCATTTGCTTAAAGCCGTCAAGGGGCGGCGCTCCGATTCCCACCCTTGTTTCATCAGGACACATGGTTTAGAAAATCCGGAGGCGACGGCCTGGAAAATTCAGAGACAAAGGACGGTACATGCTCCGCTTTCTCTTTTTTCTCCTGCTCTGCGTGCCGCTCACGCTCTGGCACTCCACACACATGATCCTGGCCTGCTTCCTGCCCGGCCCCAAGGGCCCCAAGGGCGAACGCATCGGCAGACGCTGGTCCCGCGCCCTGCTCCGGGCCAGCGGACTGCGCCTGGAAATCGATCTCTCGGCCCTGAACCCGGCCGGGCACTATGTGTTCATGGTCAACCATCAGAGCAACTTCGACATCCCCCTGCTCTATGCCGTGCTCGACGCCTACCCGATCCGTTTCGTGGCCAAGAAGAGCCTCTTCGACATCCCGGTCTTCGGCCGGGCCATGCGCCTGGCCGGGCACATTCCCATCGACCGGGGCAACCGGCGCTCGGGCATGAAGAGCGTGCAGGACGCCGTGGACGCGGCCCAGGCCGGGGTCTGCCCGGTGATCTTCCCCGAGGGCACGCGCAACCCCGACCCGGATGGACTGCTGGAATTCAAGATCGGCGGCATGGTCCTGGCCCTCAAGTGCGGCCTGCCCGTGGCCCCGCTGGTCCTCGACGGCACGGGCGCGGCCCTGCCCCGGGGCCGCATGATCCTGCGCAAAGGCGTCATCCGCCTCAAGGCCCTGCCGCCCATCGACGTCTCGGCTTATACCCTCAAGGAACGCGAACAGTTCCGCGACGAGCTGCGCGCGCGCATGGGCGAGGCTCTCGCCGCCCTGCCCAAGGATTGAACATGTCCCCACAACAAAGTCTGACCATCACCCCCCTGGGCGGACTCGGCGAAATCGGCCTGAACTGCATGGCCTTCTCCTCGCCCGAAAGCACGGTCCTGGTGGACTGCGGCCTGATGTTCCCCGAGGACTATCTCTTCGGCGTGGACGTGGCCATTCCGCGCTTTGACGTACTCCTGGCCCAGAAGGACAAACTCAAGGCCATCGTCCTGACCCACGGTCACGAGGACCACATCGGCGCCCTGCCCTGGCTCCTGCCCTACGTGAACGTGCCGGTCTACGGTTCGAGCTTCACCCTGGCCCTGGTGGAGAACAAGCTCCGGGAGCACAACCTCGACCGCTGGGCCGACCTGCGGCCCGTACGCGCCGGAGATCGTGTGGTTCTGGACGACTTCGCCTTCACCTTCATCCCGGTCTGCCACTCGATCATCGAAGGCTTCGGCCTGGGCATCGAGACGCCCATGGGCCGCGTGATCCACACCGGCGACTTCAAGATCGACCGCAACCCCCTGGATGGCCACGCCACGGATCTGGAGGCCTTCCGCCGCTTCGCCGAGCCCGGCGTGACCCTGCTCCTCTCCGACTCCACCAACGTGGAACGCGAGGGCTTCGCTCTCACCGAGCGGGAGATCAAGGCCAGCCTGCGCGAAATCTTCGGCCAGGCCAAGGGCCGCATCCTCATCTCGCTCTTCGCCAGCCACATCCAGCGCATCCAAGAGATCATCGATCTGGCCTCGGCTTTCGGCCGCAAGGTGGCCGTCAGCGGCAAGAGCCTGATCCGCAACATCGATACCGCCCGCGAGCTGGGGCACCTGCGCGTGCCTCCGGGAGAACTGGTCGAGGTGGAAGATGTGCAGGGCCTGCGCGACGACGAAGTGGTCATCCTGCTCACCGGCTCACAGGGCGAACCCCTGGCGGCGCTCTCGCGCATGTCCATGGACGAACACCGCTCCCTGTCCATCCAGAAGGGCGATCTGGTGCTGCTCTCCTCCCGCTTCATCCCGGGCAACGTCCTGGCCATCACCAAGGTCATCAACCGCCTCTACCGCCTGGGCGCGGAAGTCCTCTACGAGAAGGTCCAGGCCATCCACGCCTCCGGGCACGCCCACCGCGAGGAACTGCGCATCATGCTGGAGACCGTGCGCCCCAGGTACTTCATCCCGGTGCACGGCGAATACCGCCACCTGGTCAAACACCGCCGCCTGGCCCTGGAATGCGGGGTGGCCGAGGAACGCGCCCTGGTGCTCGAAAACGGTTCGCCGGTGACCTTCCTGGAAGGCGGCATCCGCCTGGAGGAAGCCGTGGCTTCCGAACGCATCCTGGTCGACGGCAAGGGCGTTGGCGACGTGGGCCAGAGCGTGCTCAAGGAGCGCCAGCTCCTGGCCGGCGAGGGCATGGTCATCGTCATCGTGGTCATGGACGAGAACACCGGGGTCATCATCCACGGCCCGGACATCCTTTCCAAGGGCTTCATCTTCGAGCAGCAGTACGCCCACCTTCTGGACGACGCCAAGTGCGTGGTCCTGGACGTCTTCGAGGACACCAACCCCTCGGACCTGAAGCGCGTCAAGGAAAAGATCCGCTCCAGCCTGCGCCGCTTCTTCCGCAAGATCCTGGAGCGCGACCCCGTGGTGGTGCCGCTCGTCATCAGCATCTGAAATTGGACAGAACCCGGCGCTGCTGCTAGGCTCGTCATTTCCATACGTCCACCAACCCCGGAGCCGGCATGCGTATCCTGCGCGTTCTCTACAACCAGCGGGCCTTCTACGCCTCCATCCTCGACCGCGACCACCTGCTCTGCCTGAACAAGGCCTTGGGCCTGGACGAGCCCATCCCCCTCCGCGAGGTCCGGGTGCTGCCCGTGGTCCTGCCCACCAAGATCGTCTGCGTGGGCCTGAACTACAAGTCCCACGCCGAGGAGATGGGCCTCGCCCTGCCCTCCGAGCCGCTCATCTTCCTCAAGCCGCCCTCGGCCGTGGTCGGCAGCGGCGATGCCGTCGTCCTGCCGGAGGGCTGCGGCCGGGTGGACCACGAGGCCGAACTGGGCATCGTCATCGGCCAGACCGGGCGGCATATCCGCCCCGAGGACGCCGCCCGGCACATCTTCGGCTACACCTGCGCCAACGACGTCACCGACCGCGAGATCCAGAAGCGCGACGGGCTGTATGCCCGGGCCAAGGGCTTCGACACCTTCTGCCCGGTGGGGCCCTGGATCGAGACCGAGGTGGCCGAACCGCGCGATCTGGCCGTGCGCGCCCTGGTCAACGGCGAGGTGCGCCAGGACGGCAACACCCGGGACATGATCTTCGGACCAGCCGAACTGGTGTCCTTCATCTCCCGGGTCATGACCCTGCACCCCGGCGACCTCATCCTCACCGGCACCCCTGCGGGCATCGGGCCGCTCGCCCCCGGCGACACGGTCAGCGTGGAGATCGAGAACGTGGGCCTGCTCATCAACCCGGTGTCCGCCGAAAGCGGCGG
Organism: Desulfovibrio aminophilus DSM 12254; assembly: GCF_000422565.1. NCBI lineage: Bacteria > Pseudomonadati > Thermodesulfobacteriota > Desulfovibrionia > Desulfovibrionales > Desulfovibrionaceae > Desulfovibrio > Desulfovibrio aminophilus. The sequence continues at coordinate 217,243 of NZ_AUMA01000010.1, forward strand.
CGCGGAGCAGATCCAGTAGGTCGGAAGGATCGCCGCCCCCTTGCTTTCCAACACGAGGCAGTGTAAAGAGCCTCGTTTCATACAACGCACCCCGGCATCACTCCAGGTCCCGACGACAGTCGCCGGGCCAGGGCCGGGGGAGGAAAAACCAGGAGGAATCATGTCTTACGTCACCATGAAAGAGATGCTGGAGACCGGCGTCCATTTCGGTCACCAGACCCGCCGCTGGAACCCCAAAATGCGGCCCTACATCTTCGGTTCGCGCAACGGCATCCACATCATCGACCTGCAGCAGACCGTGAAGCTCTACCAGAAGGCCCACGACTTCGTGGCCGACGTCTGCGCCCAGGGCGGCAAGGTGCTCTTCGTGGGCACCAAGCGCCAGGCCCAGGAGGCGGTGAAGGAAGAGTCCGCGCGCGCGGGCATGTTCGCCGTGACCCAGCGCTGGATGGGCGGCACCCTGACCAACTTCCAGACCATCAAGAAGAGCATCGAGCGCCTCAAGAACCTCGAAACCATGTTCGCCGACGGCAGCATCAGCAAGTTCCCCAAGAAGGAAATCGTGCACATGGGCCGCGAGGTCGAGAAGCTCAACCTCGCCCTGGGCGGCATCAAGGACATGCACGAGCCGCCGAGCTGCGCCTTCATCATCGACCCCAAGCGTGAGCACATCGCGGTCATGGAATGCCGCCGTCTCGGCATCCCGGTGGTGGCCGTGGTGGACTCCAACTGCGATCCCGACCTGATCGACCACATCATTCCGGGCAACGACGACGCCATCCGCGCCATCAAGCTCTTCACCACGCACATCGCCGAAGCCTGCATCGAGGGCGCGGCCCGTTACGTGGAGGTCAAGCCCGAGGTGGTCGAGTCCAAGGAAGAAAAGCCCGCCGAGGAGCGCAGGCCCCGCCCGGCCAAGCCGAAGACCGGCGCCAAGCCCAAGCCGCGACCCAAGGCCGAGGCCGAACCCAAGACGGAAACCCCCAAGGCCGCTGCCGAGCAAACCCCTGAGGCCGCCGCCGAGGGTCAGGAGGAGAAGGAATAATGGCTGAGATCAGTGCTTCCATGGTGAAAGACCTGCGCGAGAAGACCGGCGCGGGCATGATGGACTGCAAGAAGGCCCTGGTGGAAAGCGGCGGCGATATGAACAAGGCCGTGGACTACCTGCGCGAGAAGGGTCTGGCCAAGGCCGCCAAGAAGGCCGGCCGGGCCACCTCCGAGGGCTTCATCGGTTCCTACATCCACTCCAACGGCAAGATCGCCGTGCTGGTGGAGCTCAAGTGCGAGACCGACTTCGTGGCCAAGAGCGACCAGTTCCGCGAGTTCGCCCGCGAACTGGCCATGCAGGTCTGCGCCGCCAACCCCATCTGCGTCTCCGAGGACCAGGTCCCCGCAGACATCCTGGAGCGCGAGAAGGCCATCTACAAGAAGCAGGCGATGGAAGAGGGCAAGCCCGAGAACATCGCCGAGAAGATCATGGAAGGCCGCCTGAAGAAATTCTACCAGGAAGCCTGCCTGCTTGATCAGGCCTACATCAAGGACGACAAGAAACGGATCAAGGATCTGCTCAACGAGTTGATCGCCCTGCTGGGGGAGAACATCCAGATCGGGCGCTTCACGCGCCTGGCCCTGGGCGAAGACGCCGCGGGCGAGTAAGAAAAACAACGGGCCGCAAGGCCCGTTTTTTTTGCCAAAAGACGAGGAACACTATATGGTCACCTCGGGCCCGGCGCCCGAAAACAAAGGGAGAAGCATGGACAAGCTGCGCTACTCGCGGGTATTGCTCAAGTTGAGCGGCGAAGCCCTGGCCGGGGATCAGAAGTTCGGCATCCAGCCCGCGGCCATCAACACCTTCTGCCGCGAGATCGCGGAGGTGTCCCAGGCCGGATTGCAGGTCGCCCTGGTCATCGGCGGCGGCAACATCTTCCGGGGCATGGCCGCCAGCGAACAAGGCATGGAGCGCGTCCAGGCCGACTACATGGGCATGCTGGCCACGGTCATGAACGCCCTGGCCGTGCAGGACGCCCTGGAGAAAATGGGCTGCTCCACCCGGGTCATGACCGCCATCGACATGAAGGAGGTGGCCGAACCCTACATCCGGCGCCGCGCCGTGCGCCACCTGGAGAAGGGCCGCGTGGTCATCTGCGCCGCGGGGACCGGCAACCCCTACTTCACCACGGACACGGCCGCGGCCCTGCGCGGCATGGAGCTCAAGGTCGACGCCATCCTCAAGGCCACCAAGGTGGACGGAGTCTACGACAAGGATCCGCGCAAGTTCACCGACGCGGTGCGCTACGAAAGCGTGACCTACATCGAGACGTTGGAAAAGCGGTTGGGCGTCATGGACTCCACGGCCATCTCCCTGGCCCGGGACAACGCCATGCCGATCATCGTCTTCAACCTGTTCAAGGAAGGCAACATCCGCCGGGTCGTCACCGGAGAACCGGTGGGGACCATCGTGCAAGGAGGGAACTAAACATGCAGTCGCTTCTCAAGGACGGCGAGAAACGCATGGACGGGGCCATCAAGAGCCTGGAGAAGAGCTTCACCAAGCTGCGCACCGGGCGCGCCTCCACGGCCCTGGTGGAAAACGTGGTGGTGGACTACTACAATACCCCCACGCCCTTGAACCAGATCGCCTCCATCTCCGTCCCCGATCCCCGGAGCATCACCATCCAGCCCTGGGACAAGGCCGCCTTCAGCGCGGCGGAGAAGGCCATCCTCAAGTCCGACCTCGGACTCACCCCGATCAACGACGGCAAGATCATCCGCATCAACATCCCGCCCCTGACCGAGGAGCGCCGCAAGGATCTGGTCAAGGTGGCCAAGAAGGACACCGAGGAGGCCAAGGTGGCCGTGCGCAACGTGCGCCGGGACATGAACGAGGCCCTCAAGAAGATGCTCAAGGACAAGGCCATCACCGAAGACGACGAGCGCAAGGGCGTGGACGACGTCCAGAAACTCACGGACAAGTACATCAAGTACTGTGACGACACCCTGGCCAAGAAGGAAAAGGAAATCCTGGAGATCTAGGAGCACATGCTGCCGCGACACATCGCCGTGATCATGGACGGCAACGGACGCTGGGCCCGGCAGCGCGGGCTGCCCCGGAGCGAAGGCCACAAGGCCGGAACCGAGGCGGCCCGCGCCGTGGTCACCCGCTGTCGGGAGTTGGGCGTCCGACACCTGACCCTCTACACGCTCTCGCGCGAGAACCTCTCCCGCCCGGCCGAGGAGTTGAGCTACCTCTTCGATCTGCTGGTGCGGTTCCTGAAGAAGGAGACCCGCCTGCTTCTCGAGCAGGACATCCGCCTGAAAATCCTGGGGGAGGTGGACGGTCTGCCCTTCGGCGTACGCCAAGTGGTCCGCTCCGTGGTCGAGAAGACAAAAGACTGCGGTTCCATGACCCTCAACCTGGCCCTGAACTACGGTGGCAGGGACGAAATCCTGCGGGCCTGCCGCGCGCTCCTGGCCAAGGGCCTGGACCCGGCGACGCTCACCGAGGAAGCCTTCGCGGCCGAACTCTACACTGCGGGCCAGCCGGACCCCGACCTCATCATCCGCACCAGCGGGGAGCTGCGGCTCTCCAATTACCTGCTCTTTCAGGCCGCCTACGCCGAGTTCTACTTCACGGATCTCTACTGGCCGGACTTCTCCCCGGCCGAACTGGACAAGGCCCTGGAAGACTACGCCCGCCGCCAGCGTCGTTTCGGCAAGACCGGCGACCAGTTGACCGCCGGGGAGTGAACCGCCCGGGGAAACCCTCCGCTCTCCGGGGTCAAGCCTCGTCGATCTGCTCGGGATTGAGTTCCGCCTCGGCGTATTCCCGATGCAGGCCGCCCTGTATGAAGAGGTCGAAGACCTCCGGGTCGATGTGCTTGTCCTTCTTCATGAACCCCAAAATCTTCAGGGCCTGCGAGAGCTTCATTGGCTGCTTGTAGGGCCGGTCGCTGGCGGTGAGGGCTTCGAAGACGTCGGCCACGGCCAGAATGCGGGCCTGCAGCGGCAGGGCGTCGGCCGTGAGATGGTTGGGGTAGCCGCTGCCGTCGAGCTTCTCGTGGTGGCTCCCGGCGAAGACCGGAATGCGGGCCAGGCGCTTGGGAAAGGGCAGCCGGGAGAGCATGGCCGAGGTGACCACGGCGTGGTTCTCGATGACCTTGCGTTCCTCATCGGTGAGGGAACCCTTGCGGATGGTCAGGTTGCGGACCTCGTCCTCGGTGAGGTAGGGCTGCATGCTTCCGTTCAGGGCATAGGTCTTGGCCGCGATGCCGCGGACCCGCTCGATCTTGGCGTCGTCCATGAACTCGCCCGGGCTGTTGCAGGCCAGCACGAAGTCGCGCTCCTCGACCAGTTCCCGCCGCCGCTCCTCGAACCCCTCGGCCATGGTCCGCATGGCCTCCCGCGAATCTCCCGCCGAGGCCATGTTGATGAGCCGCTCCAGCAGGTCGGTCTGGAGCGACTTCTCGATCAGGGCGAAGCGCAGGCGCACCAGCTCCGCGCGGTCGAAGATGGTCTGGAGCTTGGTGCTCTTGTCCACCACGTGCTCGGGCGTGGTGATCTTGCCCACGTCGTGCATCCAGGCCGCCAGCCGCAGCTCCTCCAACTCCTCTTCGTCGAAATTCACGTCCTTGAACGGGCCCTCGGCCTGGGCGTTGATCGCTTCGGCGATGCTCATGGTCAGCTTGACCACCCGGTCGATGTGGCCCTTGGTATAGGGCGACTTGGCGTCGATGGCCTCGGCGATGCTCTGAATGAAGGAATAGAGCAGACGCTTGAGGTCTCGGATGAGCTGGGTGTTGGTCAGGGCCACGGCGGCCTGGGAGGCCAGGGCCCCCACCAGGCCGATGTTCCGCGGCGAAAAGGCAGTGACCGCGCCGGAGACCGGATCCAGAGCATTCAGGAGCTGGAGCACGCCGATGATGTCGCCCTCATGGTTGGTCATGGGCACCACGAGCATGGAGGTGGAACGGTAGCCCGTGGCCTGATCGTACTTGCGCGGCCCGGTGAAGTCGAAGCCCTCGGCCTCATAGACGTCCGGAATGTTGACCAGTTCGCGGGAGAGGGCCACATGGGAGGAGACGTTGGCGTGGTTCTCCGCGCCATCCGGTGTATAGAGCGGCACGGGCGGCAGGGTGATGACCAAGCCGCTGGTGCCGCCCATGCGGGTCTTCATGGTGTCGTTCTGGAGGATGACGAAGTCCAGGTGGCGTCCCGCGTCATCGACGATGTAGAGCGTCCCGGCGTCGGCCCCGGTCAGGGCCCGGGCCTCGTCCACGATCATCTCGAAGAGCCGGTCGATGTTCCTCTCGCTGGAGAGGGCCAGGCCGATCTCGGTGAGCCGCTCCAGGTGACGGGCCGTGGTGTTCAGATCCTCTCCGTTCCCACCGGACGCAGCCGATGTCTTCTCCCGCGAGTCGGAACCCATGTCGTCCCCCGTGAGGCCGAAACGGGCGCCTTCCGCGCGCTCCGGCCGGTATTCCTGCTGTCCTAACACGTTTTGTTCCCTCGGGAAACCGCGTATCCGGGAGGATTCCCTCCAGGTTGCCGTCCTCCCGGGAATCGTTTACACAAAACCACTTGCGGCGAATGCCGCCAACATGGCCCGGAGCCCGCATGGATTCCTCGCATCAGAAACGCATCCTCACCGGAGTTCTGCTCCTCCTCGTGCCGACCCTCGGCCTCTATTACGGCGGCTGGGTTCTGGTGACGGTTCTGGCCGTGTTCTGCGGCTTGGCGCTCTGGGAATACCTGAGCCTGTTCTGGCCCCAGGGCCGCCTGGGTCTCAAGGTGCAGGGAGTGATCTGCGGCGCGCTGCTTCTGGCGGCCTTCCACAGCGGCAGCGCGAACCTCGTGGGTCTGGCCCTGCTGGCTGGCTTCTGGTGCGCGGGCATGGGCTTCCTCTTCGGCTACAGCCGGGCCCCGGAAAACACCGACTTCCGCGACGCCGCAGTGTTCCTGGCCGGACTCGTCTATCTGCCCGTGACCTTGCAATTCTTCCTACACTTCTCGCCTCTTGAAAGCATCCTGGTCATCCTGGCCGCCGCCGTATCGGACACGGCGGCCTTCTATGCCGGAACCCATTTCGGCAAGCGCCGGATCTGGCCCTCCATCAGCCCCAAGAAATCCTGGGCCGGAAGCGTGGGCAGCCTGCTCGGCTGTCTGGCCCTCTGCCTGGGCCTGGGGCTGTCTCTGGGCCGGGCGTCCTGGTGGGCCTTCGCCCTGCTGGGGCTGGCCCTGAACGCGGCGGCCCAGATGGGCGACTTTTTCGAGTCGGCCCTCAAACGCCGCCTGGACATCAAGGACTCGGGCAAGATCCTGCCCGGCCACGGCGGCCTGCTCGACCGCGTGGACAGCCTGCTCCTTCTGGTCCCGGTCTACGCCCTGGCCCGGACCCTCGTGCCCTTTTTCGGAGACTGACGCGCGATCGCCGTGAACACCTACATATCCGCCTGGCCGCCTTCGGTGCTCCAAGACCGCTTTCCCCGACGGGTCGCCGTGCTCGGCTGCACCGGCTCCATCGGCGTGAACGCCCTCAAGGTCGTCGCGCTCCACCCCGACCTGCTGCGCATCAGCGCCCTGGCCGCCGGACGCAACGCCACCTTGCTGGCCCAACAGGCCGCCGTCTTCCGCCCTCCGCTCCTGGCCGTGCTGGATGAGGCCGTAGCGACGACCCTGCGCGCCGCCCTGCCCTCCGGCTACTCGCCGGAAATTCTCGTGGGCCCGGCGGGATACGAGACCGTCGCCGCCCAGTCCGAGGCCGACGTGGTGCTCTCGAGCATCGTGGGCGCGGCCGGTTTTCCGCCCACGCTGGCCTCCGTGCGGGCCGGAAAGATCGTGGCCCTGGCCAACAAGGAAAGCCTCGTCCTGGGCGGGCACCTCATCCGCGCGGCCTGCCGCGCCACCGGGGCCGTGATCCTGCCCGTGGACTCGGAGCACAACGCCCTGTTCCAGGGACTCCTGGGCCACGGCGGCGAGACGCCCACCCGGCTCATCCTCACGGCCTCCGGCGGCCCGTTCCGGGGCCGGACACGGGAGGAACTGGCCGGAGTCACCGCCGCCCAGGCTCTGAACCACCCCAACTGGTGCATGGGCCCGAAGGTGAGCATCGACTCCGCGACGCTCATGAACAAAGGCCTGGAGATCATCGAGGCCTGCCACCTTTACGGCCTGCCCGCCGAACGCGTGGACGCCGTGGTCCATCCGCAGAGCATCGTGCATTCCCTGGTGGAATACGCCGACGGTTCCCAGATCGCCCATCTGAGCCACCCGGATATGCGCCTGCCCATCGCCCACTGCCTCTGCTTTCCCCGCCATCTGCCCCTGGGCCTCAAGACCCTTGACCTGGCCCGGGTGGGCAGCCTGACTTTCGAGGAACCCGACGACGCGGCCTTCCCCTGCCTGGGCCTGGCCAAGGCGGCCTACGCCGCGGGCGAAAGCCACCCCATCGTGCTCAACGCCGTGAACGAAATCGCGGTGGAGCGCTTCCTGGCCGGGGCCATCGGCTTCCTGGACATCCCCCGGATTCTGGAGAAGGCCCTGAGCGAACACCAACACTGCCCCGTGGGGCGGCCCGAGGACGTGCTCTCCCTGGACCGCGCCGCGCGGGCCCGAGCCTTCGAACTGCTGTGAGCGGCCTTCCCTTTTGCCGGAAAGGCACTATACTCTGGCATCCCATGCACACCGAGCACACGAGGAAGCATTCGTGACAAGCGCCATCGCCGTCGTCCTGGTCCTGAGCGGACTCATTTTCTTCCATGAACTCGGCCACTTTTTGATGGCCCGCGTCCTGGGCATCGGAGTCAAGGCCTTTTCCCTGGGCTTCGGCCCACGCCTTCTGGGCTGGCGCAAGGGCCCCACGGACTACCGGCTCTCGGCCGTGCCCCTGGGGGGCTATGTGAACCTGGCCGGGGAAAACCCGGAAAATGACGAAGGCGACCTGGAGTTCCCCAAGACGGCCCTCTTCAACCTGCGGCCCGCCTGGCAGCGCATGCTCGTGGTGGCCGCCGGTCCCGTGTTCAACTTCTTCCTGGCCTGGCTCATCTATTGGGCCCTGCTCTTTTCCTACGGCCAGGCCGCGCTCAAGCCCGTGGTCGGAGACGTGCTGCCCGACAGCCCGGCGGCCCGGGCGGGCATCCTGGCCGGGGACACGATCACCGAGGTGGACGGCCGCAAGGTGCTCAGCTGGAACGAGATGACCATGACCATCCAGACCGGCGGCTACCGGGCCATGCCCCTGGTCCTGCTCAGGAACGGGGAGGAGATCGCCCTGTCCGTGGAGCCCGCCACCCGGGAGCTGGACGCGGACGGCCGCTCGGTCAAGGTGCCCATGATCGGCATCCGGGCCTCGGGCGAGACCATGATCCTCGTGCCGCCCCAGGATCTCTGGCGCAGCGCCCTGGGCGCGGGCCGCGAAACCTGGGAGAAAACCTGCCTCATCGGGCGCGGCATCGCCAAGATGGTCAGCGGCGAAATCTCGGTGAAAGAGGTGGGAGGCCCCATCCTCATCGCCCAGGAAGTGGGCCGTCAGGCCCGCTCGGGCCTGGCCGAGGTGCTGGCCCTCACGGCCTTCATCAGCCTGAACCTGGGCCTGCTCAACCTCCTGCCCGTGCCCGTGCTGGACGGCGGCCACATCGTCTTCTTCGGCTACGAGGCCGTGTTCCGACGGCCGGTGAGCGAACGCCTGCGTTTGGTGGCCACGCGCATCGGCATCGCCTTCCTCTTTCTGCTCATGGGACTGGCGCTGTTCAATGACCTCTACCGAATCCTGGCCTGACGCGGCGCCCCTGCTCCTGGTCCTCGACGGCTCCGGGGACCGCCTGCACTTCCTCCTGGCCCAGGAGGAGGGCGACGGCCTGTCCCCGCTCTGTCACCAGACCTGGGCCGTTGCCGGACAATCGGCGCGCTTCCTGGCCCCGGCCCTGCAGCACGCCCTGGCGCTCTTCGGCCGTCGCGCCGCGGAAATCCGCCGCATCGCCTGCCTGCGGGGGCCAGGCGGCTTCACCGGCACCCGGCTGGCCCTGGCCCTGGCCGAGGGACTGGCCGCGGCCACCGGGGCCCTGCGCGCGGGCCTGGACGTTCTGCCGCTGCTGGCCGAGGCCCCGGCGGACCTAGGCACAGGCAGCGTGCTGCCCCTGACCTGGTCCCGCAAGGGCCAAGTCTACGCCCAGGCCTTCGCGGCTCCCGGCCTCTCGCCCCTGACCGAGGCGGCGGCCCTGCGCCTGGAAGATGTCCTGGAGTTGTGCGGCCGCCTGCCCGGGCCCGTGACCCTGTTGGGCAACGGTCTGCACCGCAACCTGCCGTTTTTCCGGGAAGGCCTCGACGCACGACGGAACGCGCGCCTCCTGGGCCCGGACTGGAACCAACCGGGAACGGAAACGCTGCTCCGGGCCGCATCCCGCGCCAAGTACGCCGACCGCCCCGTGCAGCCGCTCTACCTGCGGGCCTCGGACGCCGAGGACAACCTGCCGGAATTCGCCCGGGCCAGGGGACTGGACCCGGAAGCGGCCCGAACCCTGCTCCAGCCGGGCACCAGCCTCAAAACCACGTTCTGATGCCCGTCCCCGGCCAGGGGCTGTCGCTCCGCCGCCCGAGGGCGGCGCGTTCTCTCATGTTTCGTGGAAGGAATCAGGCGGTCAGGCGGTCCAGGGTCGCTGCCATCTGGCGGCCCAGGGGCGTCTGCAGGGACATTTCGCGCTCCAGGTTGGTGATTCCCTTGAGCACGGTGGAATGCTTGCGGCCCAGGCGTTCGCCGATGACCGACAAGGACAGGCTGGTGTGCTTGCGGGCCAGATAGAAGGCCGCGTTGCGGGCCGCGACCACCGCCTGCTTGCGACTTCTGGAGGCGAGCTGCTCGGGGGTCAGGGCGAAACTCTTGCAGATGAAATCCAGGATGCGCTCGAAATCCGGTCGGGCGTCGGTCACGGCGTAGTTGCGCAGCACGTCCCAGGCCAGATCCAGAGTCACGGCCTGATTGAGCAGCCGAGCCTTGAGCACCAGGTTGCGCAGGCAGCTCTCCAGCTGGCGGATGTCCGAGGTCACGCGCTCAGCCAGCAACTCGGATACGGATTCGGGCACCGTCACCTGCAAGGTCTTGGCCTTGCGCTCCACGATGCGCCGCCGCGTCTCGAAATCCGGCTTCTCGATGCTCGCCAGGAACCCGGAGCAAAACTGGGAGACCAGGGTCGAGTCGAGCCCGGCCAGTTCCCGCGGCAGGAAGGAACTGGTGCAGACCACTTTGCAGCCCCGGGCCTGCAGGGCCTTGAGCGTACAGAGCAGTTCGTCCTGCATCTTCTCCTTGCCCTGAAAGAAATGCACGTCCTCGAGCAGCAGCACGTCCACGGCCTCGCGGAATTCGGCCTTGAAACGCGACACCTCCCGGGCCTTGATGGCCAGGACGAGCCGGGTGGCGAACTCCTCGGCGGTGAGGCAGGCGATGTGCGGCGCGCGACGGTTGCCTTGGGTCGAAAGGGCCTGGCCGATGCCGTGCAGAAGGTGGGTCTTGCCCAGGCCGGGACCGGCGCCGAGGAAGAGATTGTCGGCGGTCAACGTGCCCCTGCACAGGCTGGAGGCGGCGGCCCAGGCCAGCTCGTTGCAGGGGCCGACCACGAAGTCGTCGAGGTTGAAGCGCCACTTGTTCTGGGCCACGGGGCGGGGTGTATGCACGATAGGCAGGCCCAGCTGGCTCGGCGCGGGGTGGACCGCCTCGGTCACGACGACAGGCGTCGACGGGGCTGGAACTCGGCGCACCACGACCTGAACATCGGGGCGGGAGCCGAGAATTTGGGCCGCGCAGTCCGCCACCTCGTTCAGCAGGCGGTCGCGTACCCAGGCGGCGACGAAATCGTTGGGCGCCATCAGGCGTAGCGCCCCATCGACCACTTCCCCGTCCAGGGGTTTGATCCAAACGGTAAATAGTCTGGAATTCAGATTTTTTTCCAGAGCGGCGTAGATATGCTTCCAGGCGTCGGTGACCATGTTCCGCGTTGTATGCAATCGGTCGGAAGCCAACAACGCGAATAAACGGCCGACGCCGTCGCTTTCCCTTTCGCTTCTCTACAACATAACACATTGATATAAAAGCTATTAGTCCTATCCCTCGGTTCCGACCGTCACACGCTCTCCCCAGTAGGCAACGATCCGGTCACAAGGGCTTTGCCGCCTGCAACAGTTTTTTTTCAACAACAAGTTGACAACATTTTAAACATGGTAAAATGAATTTTTCAGCTGAAATTGAACTCTTTCATTATTTTTTAAGATACGATCAGAGTAAAGGTTTACAATTACACTTCGCGGGATGTTCGCAAACGCTTCCGGTTTCGCGCTTAACATATTAAAATTAAAGATATTATATTTAGAGTTCAAAAAAATCCCCGCAGTGGAAATTCCCCAGTCCGCAGCCTCTCTGCCCGCCGAGGCGCGCGGGGACGACGTTCTCGCCACAGCCGTTAGGAACAAAGATATACGCATGAAATAAATAGTAAAATAATAGAAGAGCCCGGACAGCGACACATCCGTGGCGGATGCGGCCGGGCCGGGCTTCCGAGCGGAAAAATCGGAATTATCGGCGGCTACGCCCCGTTATCCCGGAGCGGATAGCGCCCGCACGTGAAGCGGGCCGATTCCGGGCAGTAGCCCAGGCGTTCGCAACGCGCCCCGGCGACGGCGAAGAGGGCGGGCAGGCGATCCCGACAGATCGCCAGCATGGCCAGGGCCATGTCGCGGATCTCCCACTGGGCGCGGGCGCAGCAGCGCAGGCTGAAGAAATGCAGCAGGGCCCGGCAGTTCATGGTCAGCACGATCTTGGTCTCGGCGGCCTGGGGCAGGACGAACCGGGCATCTTCATTGGCCTTCGCCCCCCGGCCGTTGGCCGCCAACAGTCCCCTGAGTTCGCGATAGGCCCCGGAGATCTCCACCATGAGGGTCTCGAAGCGTTCCCGGGCCTCGGGAATCCTGGCGATGGCCGGCGGCAAGATGTAGTCCATGTCGGATTCGTCCACGTAGCGCTGGCTCTGCTGGGAATAGGAGGCGATCCGATGGCGCACCAACTGGTGCGAACAGGCCCGGGAGATGCCCTCCACCGCGAAGCTGAAACTGACGTGCTCCACCGGGCTGTCATGTCCCGACTCCAGGACGGACTGCACGAACTCGGCCTGCTTCTCCCGCCCGATCTCGCCGGAGAGCAGGCGGGGCCACATGTCGGCGACGAATCCCGCGTGGTAGCACTGGCGAAAGGCGGCGTAGATCAGGGACAACGGCTCGGGGGTCATGGCCAACAGCTCGACCCGGAGCTTCTTCTGCGGCATGGGGGCTCCCTTGGCTTGCGGTTTCCGGCGGGTGTACCCAAAACGCCGCCCCTGGGCAAGACGGCCTCGCGCTCTCCTGTTGGGCGCTACAGGCGGAGCTTGTCCAGCAATTCCCGGACCTGCTCCTCCAGCGGCCGGAAGCCCTGAAGCAGAAAATGCAGCGTGCTCATGAATACCGGCTCGGCGGCGAAAAAATGTTCGGCGGCCCGCACACGCAGGCCGTCCGCGTCCTCGTCCGGGTGCTCCCGAAGCAGCCGTTCGGCCACGGCCGGAGCCCCGCTCATGAGATAGAAGACCGTGCCCAGGGAACGCACCCGCTCCGGGCCGCCCTCCAACCCGATGTCGGCTTCGTCCAGGGCCACCACGGCCCGATCCCGCCCGGCTTCCGCCCATTCCTTATAAGAGCGGAACGGGATGCCCAGCCGCTCCGACGCCAGCCGCCCCAGATCGCCGCGTCCCGATCCGGCCACCCCGGCCAGGAACACGATTCCGTCGGGCCGGTAAGGGCGCACCGGCCTGGAACCGTGTGTCCGGGTTTTGTCCGGCTCGGCCACCGCCACCTTTTTTTGGATGAAACGCATGGGCTTGTGCATGCCCCCCTGTAACGCGCCGCCGTTCCCGGGGCAAGGGCGGCATCCCTTTGTCCGCAAGGCGTTTTCGGCTCCGCTCATGGCCGGCCATAATTTTTCATCAAGATTCCTAAAGTTTTCCCAGGACAGGCCGATCAGGTAGGCGACACCAGCGGAGAACAGGTGAAGGGCGTGGTGCCCGGCCGCCGATCCGCACAGGCATGGAAGCCGAAAAACATTCAAGGAGGAAATCATGGCCCTGGTTATCAACCACAACTTGATGGCGATGAATGCGAGCCGTAACCTTTCGAGCTCTTACGGCGCTCTCGCTGTGTCCACCCGCCGCCTGTCGTCCGGCCTCCGCGTCGGCACCGCGGCCGACGACGCCGCCGGCTTGGCTGTCCGCGAGCTCATGCGCTCGGACATCAGGTCGCTGCAGCAGGGCATCCGGAACGCCAACGACGGCATCTCGCTCATCCAGACGGCTGACGGCGCACTCCAGATCATCGACGAGAAGCTGATCCGAATGAAGGAACTGGCCACCCAGGCGGCCACCGGTACCTACAACTCGGACCAGCGCCTCATCATCGACTCGGAGTATCAGGCCATGGCGTCGGAAATCACCCGAATCGCCAACGCCACGGACTTCAACGGCATTCACCTGCTCAACGGCAACCTGTCCGGTGAGAACTCCAGCCACGACGGCACCGGCCTGGTCTCCACCGGCCCGCTGAAGGTCCACTTCGGCACGGCCAACGACTGCGCTGAGGACTACTACTACATCTCCATCGGAACGGCCACGGCCTCCGCCCTGGGTCTCGGCCACGCCACCGGCACCAAGACCGGCACCGGCGCCGCCGCCAACGCGGGCAAGTCCATCTCCACCCAGGCCCTGGCTCAGGCCACCCTGGATGCCCTGCAGGACGCCATCGTGTCCAAGGACAAGATCCGCGCCAACCTGGGCGCCCTCCAGAACCGGCTGGAGAACACCGTGAGCAACCTGGAGATCCAGGCCGAGAACGTCCAGGCCGCCGAATCCCAGATCTCCGACGTGGACGTGGCCACCGAGATGACGGAGTTCACCCGTCAGCAGATCCTGACCCAGTCCGCCGTGTCCATGCTGTCCCAGGCCAACTCCCTGCCGCGGATGGCCCTCAGCCTGATCGGCGGCTAACGCGCCTCGGGCGGCTGAGCGATGAACCTCTAACGGAAAGCCGGACCGCCGAGCGGTCCGGCTTTCCTTTTTGATGGCACCGGCCTTGCATCTTTCCGGGGGCGGACCAGACACGGAATAATTTTCCCGAGGGAATCAGCATGGCCGACGACACCTCTTCCATCAGCGCTTATACTTCAGCCTACACCTCCGGCAACATCAACTTCACCGGACTGGGCAACGGCACGGACTTCAACTCGCTCATCGACGGGTTGGTGAAGGCCGAAAGCGCCCATCTCACCCAGCTCCAGACCTGGCGGGCCACCTGGGACAAGAAGATCACCGCCTTCCAGGAGCTGAACACCTCCATGCTCTCACTCAAGACCGCGCTGGAGAAGATGGACACCATGAACGAATTCCTGACCAAGAACGCCTCGAGCACCAATTCCACCGTGCTCACGGCCACGGCCGACAGCGCGGCCGAGGAAGGCACCCACAAGGTCGAAATCAACCAGTTGGCCCAGAACAAGATCATGGCCACCGTCACCGGTTACAGCGCCGGCAGTTCGGTGATCAACTCCTCCGGCGGCGACCAGATCCTCCAATATGTCTACAAGGGAACCACCTACAACCTCACCGTGCCCACCGGCACCACCGTGGATGGTTTGGTCAACCTCATCAACAACCAGCCCGCGAACCCCGGAGTCAAGGCCCTGGCCATCTTCGACGGCTCAAACTACTATGTCCAATTCCGGGGCATGGATCTGGGCGTGGGCGCATCCTTGACCATCGGCGCGGGCACCACGCTGACAGGCTTCAAGGCCGCCGACTGGACCACCACCCAGAACAACCAGAACTCCCAGATCCGTGTGGATGGCTGGCCCACAAGCGGCTGGATCAGCAACGCCGCCAACAGCGTGAGCAACGTCATCACGGGTCTGACCTTGAACCTCAAGGACTCCGCGCCCGGTTCCACCGTCACGCTGACCGTGGGCACGGACCTGGAGGCGGTCAAGGAGAACGTCCGCACCTTCGTGACCCAGATGAACACGGTTCGCGCCAAGATCCAGGAACTGACCAAGTACGACGACCTGAACAAGGCCGGTTCGTTGCTCACCGGCAACTACGGCGTTGACATCGTCTCCCAGAATCTGAAGAATATCGTCGCCGACAAGGGCGTCGGCTTCATTTCCTACAACACCCTGGGGCTGACGGAAGACACCTACGTCTCCCTGGGACAGATCGGCATCAGCACCGACGCCCAGACCGGATCGGCCACCTTGGGGATGCTCGTGCTGGACGAAGAAAAGCTGGACGAAGCCCTGACCAACAACCCGACCGCAGTGGCCAAGCTCTTCTCGGCGGACGATCTGGGCGAAAGCAAATCCTCGGCCTTCTCGTACCTGTCGCTGGTCAAGGGCACCACCCAACCCGGGGAATACCAGCTCAAGGTCAAGGTCAAGGCCGACGGCTCGGGCATTGAGAGCGCCACCATCAACGGCCATGCGGCCAAAATTTCCGGCGCCTGGGAAATCACCGGCGCGGCGGCGACCCCGGAGGCCGGTCTGGCCATCCGGCTGGATTCGCGAACCGCCGGTTCCACCTATGACGGCATGGTCACGGTCAAGCGCGGCAAGACCGGAGAACTCGCCGACGAACTCAAGGATCTGACCGACAAAAGCGACGGCCCCCTGGCGATCCTGCAGAACAACTACAAGGACATCATCAAGTCCATCGACAGCAAGATCGACTACGAGACGACCCGCTTGGAAAGATACAAGACCACGCTCAAGAACAAGTACGCCCGGCTGGACTCCCTGCTCGGTTATTACGACAAGCTCAACAGCCAGTTGACCAGCTCGATCAAGCAGTTGTCCAGCAGCAGCAGCTCGTAGCCCGTCCCATCTGCCCGTGGAGGACAATCGTTCATGAAGAATGGAGCCAAGGCCTATCTCGCCACCCAGGTGACCACCACCACCCAGGGCGACCTGCTGCTCATGCTCTACGACGCGGCCATCAAATTCCTGAAACAGGCCAAGGTCAAGATCGCCGAGCGAAACTACGCGGAGAAGGGCATCCTCATTTCGCGGGCCCTGGACATCATCAGCGAACTCGCCGAAAGCCTGAACAAGGAGAAGGGCGGCGACGTCGCCAAGAACCTGAACAACCTGTATTTCTTCTGCAGCACTCGTCTGCTCAAGGCCAACCTGAAGATGGATGCGGCCTTGATCGACGAGGTCGTCGGCATCCTCTCCGGCATCCGCTCCGCCTTCGCCCAGATCATCCCAGGCTACGAAGGGCGACCGCCATCGGCCCTGCACGGCGCCTCACCCCTGGCCGACGAGTCCATCGCCACGCCGAAACCCGCTCACCCGATGCCCCAGGTCAACAACCTGGACCTCATGGGCTCCCCGGCCCAGCCCTTGGCTGGAATCCTGCCCCAAAACGACAATGCCGCGACGGCGCTCAAACCCGCCAGGCAGGCTTCCCCCGTTCCGGCGTCGCCGGCCGCTTCCCCGACCCAGCAGCCCGGCGTGAACCGGCTGAGGGCCATCAACGCCTACGCCTCCAACAGGGGCTGATCCGGTTTACTTCCCGGGCCGTCCGTGTCACCACAGGCCATGGCCGCCCCCATCCGCGTACTCCATGTGGCCAAGTCCTTGGGACTCGGCGGCACGGAAAAGGTCATGCAACTCTTCGCCACGCACCTGGACCGCTGCGGTTTTCAGGTGGCGGTCCACAGTCCGCTGGACGGGCCGCGTGGCCCCCTGCTCCGGGCAGCGGGAATCCCCACCCATATCGGCGCGGACCTCTTCAAGACCCTCTGCGCCTGGAAACCGGACGTGGTCCATCTGCACCGCGCGGGCTGGCCCGAGCCCGGGCTCCTGCGCCCACTGGCCGCAGCCCGCGTGCCCGTGGTCGTGGAGACCAACGTTTTCGGTCGCCACGACCCGAGCCCTTCGGCCAAGGTGCTGGACCGCACCCTTTTCGTTTCGCGCTTCTGCGCCGAACGCTTCGCGGCCCACACCGGCATTCCGGCCGAACCGCCGCGCTACGGCGTACTGTACAATCCCGTGGCCACGGATTTCTTCGCCCGGGCCTGCCCGCCGCGCGACCTCTCGGCTCCGGCAGCCGGTCGACTCTCGCGCCCCGACCCGGGCAAGTGGTCACGTCTGGCCCTGGATTTCCTGCCTCTTGCCGCCGAGGCCCTGCCCGGGTTGCGCTATCGGATCGTCGGCGGCCTCCCGGAGGCCGAGGAATATGTGCGGACCCACGGCCTGGAGGCCAACGCGGAGTTCCTGCCGCCGCTGACCTCGGACGAGGAGCTGGCCGGATTCTTCAACTCGATTTCCCTCCTGGCCCACGCCAACGACACGGGCGAGTCCTTCGGCCTGGCCATCGCCGAGGCCATGGCCGCCGGGCTGCCGGTGGTCACGCACCCCTGCCCCGAGCCGCGCGACAACGCCCAACTCGAACTGGTGGAGCACGGCGTCACCGGATTGGTGGCGCGAGATACGCGGGAATACGCCCAGGCCGTGATCTTCCTGCTGACCCACCCCGAGGAGGCCCGAAACATGGGCGAGGCCGGACGGGCAAAGGCGGCGCGGCTGTTCCGCGCCCAGGACCTGGCCGCCCGCCTGGGCGACATCTATCGTGAAATCCTGGCCGCCAAGGTGCTGAACCGATGAACCGGGAACTGCTCCGAGCCTATGGCGCCGAAGTCCTTTCCTTCGCCTGGAGCGGAGCCGCCGAAACCGCCCCCCCCGCTCGGCCGGACGCCGGAGCCCTGGACAAGGCCCTGGCCCGCTGCCTGCGACTGGCCGAGAAGAGCGGCCGGCAATCGTTCGTTCTCTTGGGCCTGGGCTCGGGGGCCCTGGCCTCGGCCCTTTCCGAAGCCCTGCCCGGGACCGTGGAACTCCTCGTCTGCACCCTGGACCCCGCCTCGGCCCGGGCCGCGCTCCAAGCGGGCGGGCTCCCCAGCCTTGGCCGCGATCCACGCCTGGCCCTGCTGGCCGACACCTCGCCCTGGGCCCTGCTCTTCCTCATGGACATGGCGGGGATCACTCCGGCCGCCGCCGTGCTCGCGCTCAACCCCGAGGCCACGGACGCCGAACGCGCCGGACTGGCGGCCCTGCAACGCACCCTGAGCGCCTCCCGCCCCCTGGACGTGCCGCCCCCGGCCCCGGGACAGGCTCCGGCCATCTCGGCCGCCGCCATCCTGCGGCCGGACGAGCCGGATCTGCCGGGCTTCTTCGCCCAGTTTCCTTCCTGGCTGGCCGAACTCTGCGTCCTTTGGGACGCGCCCTCTCCGCCCTCCAAGATTCCTCCCTGCTCCGTCCCCCTACGCCAGGCCGCGCGCCTCCTCGAACACGACTTTTCGGCCCAGCGCCAAGCCATGCTGGGCCTCTGCCGCAGCCCCTGGATTCTCTATCTGGACGCGGACGAAACCCTGCGCCCAGGAGACTGGCCCCGCATCGCGGGACTGACCGCCCAGGGCCAAGTCGCCGGGTGGCACTTCCCGCGCCTGACCTTCTACCCGGACCAGGACCACTGCCGCATGGGCCTGGGGCTCTGGCCCGACCTGCAACTGCGCCTGTTCCGCCGCAACCCGGGGCTCTCCTTCGTCAAACCGGTGCATGAACGGCTCACCGGGCTGGACGGCCCCGAGGCCGTGGCCCTGGACCTGCCTATCCTGCATCATACCCATCTGCTCAAGCGGCCCGAAGCCATCCGCCGCAAACTGGCCTCCTTCCTGGTTGCCGGAAGCGGCCGAGGACATACCCTGAGTCGGGACTACCCCCACCTGCCGCGCCATTTGCTGGAACCGCCCCTGAAGTCGGAGCACACGCGCGCGCTGCTTGCTGGCTTTCTATAATCCAGCGAAGCCGGACGCCGCCGCCTTGATTCCCCCTGTGAAAGGGGCTAGGTTATTGACCCCGGAGGGCTTGAGCGCCCAAGAACTTCATACGAGGACCCGCATGCTCGTCACCTGTCCCCAATGCCAATTCAGCCGGGAACTCCCCGAAGACAAGATACCGGCCCGCGCCCAAGTGGCCACCTGTCCCAAGTGCAAGCACAAGTTCCGCTTCCGCGACCTGCCGCCCGAGGAGGCCGAGACGGCTCCCGCAGCCCCTGCCGAGGACGTTCCGACCGCCGAAGCGCCTGAAACTCCTCCGCCCGCGGCGCCAGCCGAGGATGACATCTGGGAGCGCCTGGGATCGATCCAGCCGGAGCAAGCGGAACCCCAACCCGGGCAGACACCCGACGACCCCTTCGCCGCCGACCCGGAACGCCCTGAAGTGGACGTGCCCTTCGAACGCCTGGACCAGTTCGGCTTCTTCCCGGGCATCACCCAGACCATCCGCCGGGCCATGTTCTCACCCCAGCTCTTCTTCCAGGCCATGCCCCAGCGCGGGCTGGGCAAACCCCTGACCTTCGCCGTCCTGCTGGGCCAGTTCCAGATATTCTTCCAGCTTCTCTGGAGCATGACCGGGCTCCTGGGCGAAAAACCCGAGGTCGCGCCCGGCACCATGGGCTTCGGCCTGGTCATGGCCCTGGTCCTGGCCCCGCTCTTCCTCTCCGTGTTCCTCTTCCTGGAGACGGCGGTCTTCCACTTCTGCCTCATCCTCTTCCGCTCCGCGAACAAAGGCTTCGAGGGAACCTTCCGGGTCATGGCCTACTCCAACGCCCCCCTGGTCCTCTCCTTCGTTCCCGTCGCCGGCCCGATCCTGGCCTATCTCTGGGGGCTGGGGATCACGGTCGTCGGCGCGCGGCACATGCACGGCGCCAGCCTCGGGCGCGTACTCGGGGCCTTCGCCCTGCTCCTGGTCATCGTGGGCGGCATCCTGGGCCTCATGTACTACGCGGCCGCGACCATTCCACCGGCGGGAAAATGAACGGCCGGACCTCCCCCCTCGGATGGCTGCGCAAGCGCTGGCGCGACTGGCGGACTTGGCGCAGACTCGCGAGGGAGGCCCACCCGCGCAAGATTCTCGACCTGACCCGTGAAATCCGGGAAATGGCCGCGCTGGCGGCCCAGGTCTGTCCCCGCGAGGAGGCCGTTCAGTCGCGCATCCAGGCCATCCAGACCGAAATGGACCGGCTGGCCGGCCATGCCGGCCGCCCCGAATTCCATCGCCTGCCCGCAGGCAAGCGCATCCTCCTGCGCCAGGGCCTGCTCCAGTCCAGGGAACAGCTCCTGGAGACCATGCAGGCAGCCCCCACTCCCACCCGCCTCTTGCAGTAACTCCGGTACGCTTCTTGCTTTCTTTAGGTTTCGAGGAGGACCGTCCGTCAGCGACTTGACGGCGGCCGTCGGAAACCCCAACCCATGCGTACGCCATGAAACACATCGCCTTGGCCCTGCCCCTGCTCCTGCTCCTGGCCGCTTGCGGCCACGTGGACCTGGCCGTGACCGACCAGACCCGGATCTACCGGGACGCCCCGGTGCAACGCACCCCGCTGCTCGTCTCCGTGCAGCCGAAGGAACGCACCTATGCGCCCATCAAGGCCCTGGTCTATCCCCTCTGGGTTTCCCAGCAGACCATCGACCAGCGGACCATCGGCCGCTCCCTGGGCCGGGTCATGGTCCAGACCTGGAACGCCCGGCAGCTCTTCCCGGTGCTCGTCTACGACGAGGATCTCATCTACCGGAACGCGGAAAAGGCGGTGGCGCAGGGCCGCATCCGGGGCGCGGACGTGGTCGTCACCGGCGTGGTCAGCTACTACTATGATGGCGGCAGCCTGGACGACTCGGGCATCTCCCTGCGGGTGAACATCTACGACACCCGCACGGGTCAGGCCCTCTTCTCCATGGAGCAGGCCGCGCGCATCGAGTCCCATCTCGTGGAGGACTGGATACTCTGGTCCGCGCGCACCCGACTGCCTCCCTCCCCCATGCAGGCCATGATCGCGGCCATCGCCCAGGACATGACCGTACCCCTGGCCTCCTGGCTGCCCCCGCCGGACGCGGTATTCGCCGAGACGAGCGCGGACATCGCGCGCGGACTCACCGAGCGGCAGACTCCTCCGGCCGCCGTCCCGGCCTCGGCCCAGGACAAGGAACGGGAACTGGCCGCCGAACCCAACTCGGCCGCGGCCATGAGCAAACACATCGCGGGCCAGGGCAATTCCCCCGGCCCCGGCGTGAACCTCATGATCCACTTCGACACGGACAAGGCCGTGATCAGGCCCGAGTCCTACCCGCTGCTGGACGAACTGGGCAAGGCGCTCAGCGCCGAGCCGCTCAAGGGCCGCAGGTTCGTCATCGCCGGGCACACGGACTCGGACGCGGGCGAGGCCTACAACATGCAGCTCGGCAAGGCCCGAGCCGAGGCGGTCAAGACCTATCTGGCCAGAAAATTTCAGATCCCCGGCAACCTGCTCGTCACCGAAAGCTACGGTAAGACCCGGCCCATCGCGCCCAACACCACCGCCGAGGGCAAGCAGCGCAACCGCCGGGTGGAGGTGCGTCTGGCCTCCTGAGACTTGACTGGCGAAGGGAGATTCTTACATCAGGGGGCCCCTCGGGCCCCTTTTTTTCGGCTTTGCGACGGGGGGCTTTTGTGCTACCTCAAAGGGCGTTTTCCCAACGCCATCCAAGGACGAACACCACATGATCGGAATCTCCAAACTCTATTGCGGCGCCGTGGAAGCCTCGGACGCCCTGCGCTACGGCCGCCAGTCCGGCAAGCTCCCCTCGCACCTCCTCCAGTTCTCCGCGGACAAGAAGCCCGTGGTGGTCTGGAACATGACCCAGCGCTGCAATCTCAAGTGCGTGCATTGCTACGCCCATGCCGTGGACCCCAAGGGCACGGACCCCATCAGCACCGAGCAGGCCAAGGTCATGATCGACGATCTGGCCGCCTACGGCGCGCCGGTCATGCTCTTCTCCGGCGGCGAACCCCTGGTCCGCGAGGATCTGGTGGAGCTGGCCAAGTACGCCACCTCCAAAGGCATGCGCGCGGTCATCAGCACCAACGGCACCCTGATCACCAAGCGCAAGGCCAAGGAGCTCAAGGAAGTCGGCCTCTCCTACGTCGGCATCTCCCTGGATGGCTCCGAGCCCGTGCACGACGCCTTCCGCAAGGTGACCGGCTGCTACAAGAAGGCCCTGGAGGGCGTGGCCAACTGCCAGGCCGAAGGCCTGAAGGTGGGCCTGCGTTTCACCATCAACAAGCGCAACGCCGGGGAGATCCCCCATCTCTTCGACCTCATCGAGAAGCTCGACGTCCCGCGCATCTGCTTCTACCACCTGGTCTACTCCGGCCGGGGCTCGGAACTCATCAACGAGGACCTGAACCACGCCGAGACCCGGGCCGTGGTGGACCTCATCATGGACCGCACCCGCGCCCTCTTCGACAAGGGCCTGGAGAAGGAAGTCCTCACCGTGGACAACCACGCCGACGGCCCCTACCTCTACTACCGGATGCTGCGCGAGGACCCGAAGCGGGCCGCCGACGTGCTCCAGCTGCTGTCCTGGAACGAGGGCAACTCCTCCGGCCGGGGCATCGGCTGCATCTCCTGGGACGGTCAGGTCCACGCCGACCAGTTCATGCGCCACCACACCTTCGGCAACGTGCTCGAACGTCCCTTCTCCCAGATCTGGGACGACCCGAGCATTGAGCTGCTGCACAAGATGAAGGACAAGCGCCCGCATGTGGGCGGCCGCTGCGCCAAGTGCCGCTTCCTGAACATCTGCGGCGGCAACTTCCGCGCCCGGGCCGAGGCCTGGTACGGCGACTTCTGGGCCCAGGACCCGGCCTGCTACCTGACGGACGAGGAAATCACGGGCGAACCCGTGGGCGTGCGCGACTGATCGCGCCGGGAGGAACAGCATGAACGAATTCTTCCGGGGCCGCAGACTGCGCCGCACTCCGGCCCTGCGCGCCCTGATCCGCGAAAACGAGGTCCGGCCCCAGGACCTCATCATGCCCTACTTCGTGGTGGAGACCGACGACGCCTCGTTCAAGAAGCCCATCGCCTCCATGCCCGGCCAGTTCCAGCTCGGCCCCAAGGCCCTGGAGGAGACCGTGGCCAAGGCCGTGGACCAGGGGCTCATGAGCGTCCTGCTCTTCGGCATCCCCAAGGTGAAGGACGAAAAGGCCTCCCAGGCCTACGCCGACGAGGGCGTGGTCCAGGAGGCCGTGCGCCGTCTCAAGGACCGCTTCCCCGAGCTGGTGGTCGTCACCGACGTCTGCCTCTGCGAGTACACCTCCCACGGCCACTGCGGCCTGCTGCGCGGCGAGGAGATCCTCAACGATCCCACCGTGGAGCTGCTGGCCAAGGCCGCCCTGTCCCACGCCCGGGCCGGGGCCGACATCGTGGCCCCCTCGGACATGATGGACGGCCGGGTGGCGGCCATCCGCGACACCCTGGACGAAAACGGCTTCACCGACATCCCGATCATGTCCTACGCCGTGAAGTACGCCTCGGCCTTCTACGGCCCGTTCCGCGACGCGGCCGAGAGCGCCCCGGCCTTCGGCGACCGCAAGACCCACCAGATGGACCCGGCCAACCGCCGCGAGGCCCTGCGCGAGGCCGAGGCCGACGCGGCCGAGGGCGCGGACATCCTCATGGTCAAGCCCGGCCTGCCCTACCTGGACATCCTCCGCGACCTGAGCGACTCCTTCGACCTGCCCGTGGCCGTGTACAACGTCAGCGGCGAGTACAGCATGGTCAAGGCCGCCGCGGCCAACGGCTGGATCGACGAGAAGCGCATCGTCCTGGAGACCCTGACCGCCTTCAAGCGCGCCGGGGCCGACCTCATCCTCACCTATCACGCCGAGGACGCCCTCGGCTGGCTGGACAAATAAGATGCACGACCACGCCGCCAAGGGCGTTCCCTTCGAGCATTCCGGCCACCCCGGCGGCCAACCGCACGGCGCGGCCAAGGGCGGAGTTCCACAACTGCGCCTCATCGCCTGGGAAGTGACCCGCTCCTGCAACCTGGCCTGCAAGCACTGCCGCGCCGAGGCCCACCCCGAACCCTACGAGGGCGAGCTGTCCACGGCCGAGGCCAAGGCCCTCATCGACACCTTCCCCGAGGCGGGCAGCCCGATCATCATCTTCACGGGCGGCGAGCCGCTCATGCGCCACGACCTCTTCGAGCTCATCCCCTACGCCAAGTCCAAGGGGCTGCGCTGCGTCCTGGCCCCCAACGGCACCCTGCTCACGGCCGAGAACGCGGCCCGGATCAAGGCGGCGGGCATCGAGCGCTGCTCCATCTCCATCGACGCGCCCGACGCCGCCGGTCACGACGCCTTCCGGGGCGTGGCCGGAGCCTTCGAGGCCTCCATGCGCGGCATCGAGCATCTCAAGTCCGCGGGCCTGGAGTTCCAGATCAACACCACGGTGACCAAGGACAACCTCCATCAGTTCAAGGACATCTTCCACCTGGCCGAGAAGCTGGGCGCGTCGGCCTGGCACATCTTCCTGCTCGTGCCCACGGGCCGCGCCGCCGAGCTGGGGGCCCAGATCATCTCCGCCGAGGAGTACGAGGAAGTCCTCAACTGGTTCTACGACTTCCGCAAGACCACGAGCATGCAGCTCAAGGCCACCTGCGCGCCCCACTACCACCGCATCCTGCGCCAGCGGGCCAAGGCCGAGGGCGTGCCGGTGAACTTCGAGACCTTCGGCCTGGACGCCGTGAGCCGGGGCTGCCTCGGCGGCGTGGGCTTCTGCTTCATCTCCCACTCCGGCATCGTCCAGCCCTGCGGCTACCTCGACCTCGTCTGCGGCGACGTGCGCCAAACCCCCTTCCCGGAAATCTGGCGCACCTCCCCCCAGTTCCTCAACCTGCGCAACCCCAAGGTCTACGTGGGCAAGTGCGGGGTCTGCGAGTACGAAAAGGTCTGCGGCGGCTGCCGCGCCCGGGCCCAGACCATGCGCGGCGACTACCTCGAAGCCGAACCCCTCTGCTCCCACACGCCGATCAAACTTCAGCAGAAATGACGCCATCGGGGAGGGACCTTTTAAAAAGGT